>DUPC01000059.1 GCA_012838545.1 Acholeplasmataceae bacterium | reverse complement strand
ATGAAAGGTAGAAAACACTTCTTTGTTTTTCATAACCTCACCCAAAATATTCACATTACCCTTAGTATAGCACGTTTTAAAGCGTTGTCAAAACATTAAATAAGTTTTGTATATTTTTTCCTTTATTATTTTTTAAAAAAGACTGCCTAAACAGCAACAAGCCTTTAAGCAGTCTTTAAAAGGAATGAGATGGTTTCGGTAATTTTTTAAGCTTTTCTTCTTCTAATCATTAATACCATGCAAGCAGATAGCAACATTAACGAATAGTAGATAAAACTTTGCGAGTTGCATCCCGCACAAGATTCCGGTTGAGGTTCTGTTTGAATATTGACAGTGAAACTGGAGGAGCTTTCCGATAAATCGGAATCCAAAAAGTTTTCGCCGTCACCGATGGCTTGAACTTTAACCGTATAAGTATCGTTTGCCAGACCTAGTTCGGACTTAGTGAAAGTTTTACCGCTAGTTATATTGGTAAATGTTTTTACCACTTCTTCGCCACGATAGATAAATACGGTATAAGAAGTTGCGCCTTCAACGTTTGTCCAGCTTACAGTCAATTGTTCATTGGCATATTCAGCCGTTAAATCGGTTGGAGTCGACAATTTTTCTGGAACTACCGAACTTTCAAGAAGAGCTTCAATAGCTTTCAACGAACTGTTTGCCCCCGCAAACGCAATCTCGTCGACATAGATTTTTCCGCTACCCCAATCACCCGCAATCAATCTGATTCCTTCCATGTCGCGTGGCAAACCGGAAGCCGCCAAATCGATGATGAAGGTTTGATATTCGGTAGTTAAAGCATTGGTTGTCAAAATGCTGCCGTCCGCCAAAACTACTCCGCCCGCATTAAAGAATAATGGTCCGCCGTCGGTAGAAATCGATTCGATTCTAAGGGTATTGAAGTCGGTTCCTTCCGCACCTTTCATTCTTAAAATTAAGTATTCGTAAGCGGAATCTTTGTTGTTGAAGCCTGGTTTTCCAGCACCTTGATAATAAACGTGTTCGCTGTTGGAGAAATCAAAGACAAGTGCTCCGTCTTCGACGGTTACGCCTTCGCCCCCCAACCACCATTTGTTGATTGATTCAGGATTGGCTGGGAATGCTTCGTCGCGCTCAGCATCATCGAAAAGGATATATTCGCCTTCTTTTAACAATGGTTCGGATACTTTATCAATGAAACTGATTTCGTCGACATATATTTTACCGCTTCCCCAATCACCCGCAATCAATCTGATCCCTTCAAAATCGGCTGGTAAGCCGGATTTGACAATATCGATTACAAAGGTTTGGTATTCGGTTGTTAAGTCTTCGGTTTTCAACGTACTTCCGTCCATGAGAACGGCTGTGCTGGCATTAAAAAAGAGCGGTCCACCGTCAGGGGAAATCGTTTCGATTCTAAAGGTATTGAAATCGGTGCCTTCTTCGCCTTTCATTCTAAGCAACAAGTATTGACGAGGATTGTCTTTATTGTTAAAGCCCGGTTTTCCTGCTCCTTGGTAGTACACGTGTTCGCCGTTGGCAAAATCAAAGACAAGCGCTCCGTCTTCGATGGTTACGCCTTCGCCCCCCAACCACCATTTGTTGATGGTTTCTGGGTCGGACGGGAATGCTTCGTCCCGCTCTGCATCATCAAACACAATCTTGCTTTCTTCATCCAAAACGTCTTTGTGTTCTTTCGCAAAGAAGATATCGTCAATCCACAGTTTTCCTTCCCCGCTATAGAATAAGTGGAAGCCTTGTGGATCGGTTCCAAGACCACTATGAGCAAGGTCAACAATCAAATAATTATAACCGTCTTTTGTAACATACGGGTATTTGTCTTGGTTTTCGGTGGCTGTTGCAAGACCGGAACCGCTCTTTAAGCCGCCGTTAGCCCATACGACTTCGCTAAGAGTGTCTTCCGGACCAATGGTTTGCATCCGGAAATTGGCAATCGATCCGCCATCGCTTGTTTTATATTTGATGACAACATTTGGGTAAGTTCCGTCATTGCTTCTTTGAACGGATACCGCGGTATATTGAATGTGGGCATCATTTTCGGTGCAGTCAAAGACTAAATTGTCATCGACAATCGACAACCGTTCAATCCCCGTATACGAAATGATAAATTCAAATCCATATGCCAAAGCTACCGGGTTGTTGCCATCGTATGCAGAAGTTGCCCCGACCGCTTCGCGTTTAAAGTTATCGAAAATAATGATATCCTGTTTGTTTAGTTTCGGATATTCGGTTCTGATGGACCCGGCATTATATTCCATGTTGGTAAAGTATACCGCATCAATATATACCACTTCGTCCGTTGTTTCAAATTTGAAACCGTTGATGTTTTTGTCCCAACCGTTCTTTTCAAAGTTGATAACAAGATTTTGGAAATTAGTTGAAAGGCTTGGAACAACTTCGTCATCCGGACCAACCAAAGCAGATAAAGCTTTGGCTTCACCCCAAACTTCGCCTTCATCGGTTACATAGAATGGGGCAATCATGACGTCTTCTAGCCCTGTTTCGCCCCGGACGCGAAGCACAAAGTTTTCAAAAGTGCCGGCTGGGTTTCCTGCCTCATATCCCGCCGCGCGGTAATGGGCAAGGCCTTCGGATCCGTCAAGCAAGAGGTGTTGGCCGATAATGCGACCCGTGGAACCGCACCAATAAACGTTTTTGTTTCCGGTATTAGGGTCAACCCGATCGAATTTGTCAAGAAGCGAGTTGTTGACGCCTTCTTCGTATCCCATGGTATTGACCAACTTGGAATAATACACTTCTTTAATATCGATGGTGCCCACGGATTCCGAAGCGGATACTAAGTGGAAACCAACCATTTCGCTTCCCGCGGGAATCGCTGTTTCGCCTTCACCCGTGTATTCTTTTCCATCAAGCGAATTCAAAATATCAATAATGTAAACTTGATAGTTTTCGGTTAATTCCGGCAATAATCCGCCATCCGGGTCAACCAGTTCTGTAAAAGGCACCGGGATGTCGTTATGATTGTCGTCATAACGGAACAATAAAGTTAAATCCTCAATTGATGCCCCATTGGAACCTCTCATGACAAACACCAAATACGGATAAGCCCCTTCGGTGTTTGCGGCGGAGGCAGCTTTGTAAATTGGATTGTCGAGTCTGCTGCCCGAATCGCCTTGATAATTGACATGAAGATAATTTGGTCTTTCGGTGAAACGTGCGCCGGTAACTTCATCGGTTTCGTTGTACGCCCACCATAAACCTGTTCCCGTCACATCGGTTAATGAACTGCGGGTAAAATCATCAAATAATTTATCAAAGTCGGGATTGTATTCGCGACCGAGATATTCTGTTTCATTGCGAACAGGCGCAACCTTGATGTCTGAAGCTTGAACCCTTAAACCCGTTGCAAAAAAACCTACCATTAATAGTAGAAAAGTTAGTAAGGTTTTTTTCATTTTCTCCATTCTCCTTTTTTTAATTTTTTATTCATACACACTAATTTCGGATAGCTGAGCGCTTTCTCCTCCGCTAGATGTGTTTGAAACAACATTAAGACGTAAGTATCGACAATTGACCGGCGTATCGAGAATGATTTCGACAACATTGCCGGTTGCAGGATTAAATCGACAACTCATTTGGTGAATGATTTCGGTAAAGTTTTGTCCGTCGCTGCTGACCAAGAAATCAATAACTTGCGTACGGGCTTCCCATTGCATTAACGGCGGCAAGAAGAGATTGATGTATTTGATGTTGTAGTCAGCGCCAAAATCAATGGTAATGGTGGCAGGAAGCGTACCTTTTTTGGCTTCATAGTATGTTGCTGGTATGCCGTCCACCAAATTGTTAATGACATAAACATCTTCATGAGCTGTACCGCTAACCGCTTTGCCGAAACTTAGACTGGCCGGATAAAATTCAATTTGATTTAAAAATGCTTCGGTAGGACTGGCCAAAGACTTTTTGTTATAAATCCGGATTTGAACAGCGGTCAGTTCAACCGGATTAATCTTGATATCTACATAATTTCCGCTAGCCGGGGTAAAGTGGTAATTGTCTGAATTGGTTAATTTTAAGAAGTTTCCGCTTGTGCTGGAGGAACGAATACCGTAAATGGCAATGTTTTGCGTTAAGAAGAACATGGATTCGGTATCGCCGTAAAGACGAATCGTTCCGATGGTTTTACTTTCATCAAAGGTAATATTGATTGAAGCGTATTCGCCATCGACTCCGGTCCAAGGTTGGGCTTGCCAAGCCGAACTATTGTTTTCGTTTAACAAATTGGCAACCGGATAACCTTCTTTTGAATAATCCCCGCTGCCATCGTCCCACACAGCGGTCGAAGTACCGTGAGTAGCGGTGATAGTGAATTCCCCGGAAACTTTAACACCCATATAAGCTTTGGTGAGTTCGCCGATGGAAAACTCCGGAACCATGACACCCACTTGATTGACATTCGGCTTATTGATGATTTGGACTTTCGTATCTTTCAAATCCAGATTATAAGCATGGTATACTTCGCTTCCGGTAGGATTCTTCGTAAAGTTATAACTGATTTCTGAAGTAAAATTGTTGCTTGAAACGTTTAGGTCAGTGGCAGATTTCACTTGTTTATCTAAATACTGAATGTTGTTAAATTTGACATTGGTTATGCGATGATTGGCGTCAAAGCCGTTTATTCTGGTATTAAGGTCAGCTTTTCCGTTTTTCACGACGATGTTGTTGAAAGTAACATTGTCAATCAAACCGCGTTTTTGACCGCTCTTGGTCCATTCCAAGTTATATAAAATATTTAGTTCAATCAGAAAATCGTCATAGTTTTCCTTTTGGTTGTCGCCGTTCATTTGCGCATCTTCAATCGTAATGTTGTTAAAGATGATGTCGGAAACATGTGCGTCATCCGCATTATGAATGCTCATTGCGGGTTTATGGAAGTTATGCAAAATCGTGATATTATTGAAAACAACGTTTTTTATATAATCGCCATAAGCCTCATAACCGATTTCCATGCTTTGAGCCAAATCGTTCCAAATCGTAATGTTTTCAAAGCGAATGTTTTCCGTAACTCCCCGGTCATAGTTTTTGACAACCAAAGCGTCGTCCCAACTGCGAACAAAACTGTGTTTGACCAAAACGTTTTGGCACGATTGCAAGGAGATACCGTCACCGTTAGCGCGGGCGGTTACGATTTTGATATTGTTGATTTCCAAACCGTCCAAAAAATAAGCATTGATGGTCCAACCAGCGGAATCGAGGAAAGTTAGGCCTTCCAATGTGACGTTTTTGGAATGTCTGATTTCAAACGGAATCGTAAATTCGCTGGCCTTGGTTCTGGGATAGATATCGCCCGAGATAATTCCCCGACCGCGAATCGTGACATTTTCCACATGCGATGCTCGGATATTTCCATAAACAACCGCCCCTCCCGCAATATAAACCGTCTTTCCGCTTGTTACCGGAATAGCGTCGGATTTATATACGCCCGGACCGATATAAATCATATCATTTGGGATATTGGCGGGGTCAGGTGTGTTTTCCTCAAGAGGATTGGCGAAAATGTGCACCACATTGGTTGTTTGTCCATTGTATTCCAAAGTGTAACTCGTCGGATATTCCAAGACAAAACTTATGGTGTCGCCGTTAATGGTTGGGGTGATGTTATAGCTTTCCGGCGTTACTTTTGCGCTTGTCAGTTCTGCTTCCGGAATTTTTACTTTTACAGTAACTTTACCTTCGAAATCGAAGATAGCAACAGGCACCTTTTTAATGTTTTGTTGACTGAAGGTAAATACCCTGCCGTGGTTTACGTTTGTTTCGTAGACGAAGAGTTCCGTATCGTTAACCCAAACTTGGGCAAGACTTGACGACTCCAAGATGCTGGGACCCTCGTAGGTTACGACCTTGGTGGTATTAACCGTTTTTTTGGTTTCGACAATCGGAGTTACGATCGAATCTTCGTTATCCGGCGGATTGGGCTCGTCTTTGCATTTAAAAAGCGAAAAGATGAGAACAACCGAAATAAACAATAATAGTGTTTTTCTCATAATTCTCCTTTCTTAAGCGAATGCCGAGAGCATTGCTTAACAGAAATTTTTTCTAATATTGGAATCAATTCATTTAAAGCTAGAATTTTAAAATGACATTTATCATACCGAGCGGCGTCCCCGATTCCAATCGCAAGCATGTTTGCCTTAAGCGCACCGTCAATGCCGCTTCTGGCATCTTCCACCACAAGTGCGTTTTCGCAAGGCACCTTTAATGCTTGGGCAGCTTGTTGAAACACCTCGGGATGGGGTTTGGAATGAGTAATCATGTTGCCGTCAACGATACTGTCAAATACATCCAATAAACCGATTTGCTTTAAAATAAGACGCGCGTTTTTGCTTGATGAAGCAATTGATACTTTAATCTTGCGCTGCTTTAATTCTTTTAAAACTTCGGTTACTCCCGGAAGAATGTCTTGTGAAGTTAGATCCTTCAAGGAAGACACATAATAAGCATTTTTTTGTTCCATCAAAACTTCTTTTTGGTTTTTTGTATATTGTTTTGGGGAATAACTTAAGATGATTTCCAAACTTTCTTTTCGGCTTACTCCCCTTAAACGATTGTTGATATTTCGGTCAAAGGGGATTGTTTCTTGTTCCGCAATCCTTTTCCAAGCTTGATAATGGAGTTCGTCGGTGGAAACAATTACGCCGTCCAAATCAAAGATTACTAACTTAATCACATGGACTCTACCCCCGTTACGCTTCCTGTGCTACCCTTTATCTCGATTTGATAAAGTTTTCCGAGATAATTGACGGTAAATTTCAATCCTTTGATTGGGGGCGGAAGATTGGGTTTAACAGTTATTTTACCGCCTTCAAACCTCACCCCCGCAAACCCCAAAACCATTAACATATATGCTCCGCCGCTGGAAGCGGGATGAGTTCCGCCAATATAGATTCCTCCGGCATACTTTCCGCCTTTTCCTTCGTAATCGATTAAAGCGCTATCCAAGAAGAAACGATAGCTATCGTCAAGTTTGCCGATCAAGGAAGCGACAAGACCGTACATGCAGGCGCTTAAACTGGAAGTATGGAGAGTGCGGGGCGAATAATATTCATAGTTTGCTTTTAAGACGTCTAAAGAAAACTGTTCTTTAAAATGCCATAACATTGTCAGGACGTCAGCCTGTTTGATTAATTGGGTGCTGCTCGCAAGCCCCCAAGCTCCGCCCAAATATTCATTTGGATGCAGCTGGCGTTTTTTTAATTCCTCTATCGAAATATCTTCTAATGCGAAGTAACCGTCAAACTGCTCAATCAAATTGTTTTTATTTGGTTTCGGCAAATAAAGCTTTGCCAATACTTGGGATAATTTACTCTTCAAATCTTCCATCCGAATTATGCTTTTTTGGTTAATTGACCAAAAAAGTCCATAATACTTAAGAAAAACTTCAAAACTAAAATGCGCCATATAATTGGTGTATGCGTTGTTGTCAACGCGCTCATGGTATTCGTCGGGACCGGTTACATCGGTCAAAATATATCTGTCTTGCCACTGGCTGTTGTAAATACGCGAATAATAGAATAGCGCAACCTCATAAAAGACTTGCATTGTATCTTCCGTTAAGAAGGAAAAATCGCCGGTATATTTAAAGTATCGGTCAAGTGCGTAAACTATGGCACTGCTAATATGAATTTGTTTATCTTTGAAATAAGTGCGGATAGGACGGTTCGTAAAGACATCCGTAACGTTAAAGAGGGAACAAGCATCGACTCCGTCCTCAATCGATTCCCAAGGGTAATATGCTCCCGAAAAGCCAAATTCCTGTGCTTTTTGAATAGCTTTGGGCAAGGAATCGATTCGATACCTAAGCAAGGTTTTGGCAACTTCCGGTGCGGTTAAGACGAAGAAAGGAAACATAAAGATTTCCGTATCCCAAAAGACCGCTCCCTTGTAGACTTGGCCGGATAAACCTCTTGCGGGGATGGATGCGCTTTTTTTGTGATGTGGAGCCAAAATTAATAAGTGATAAATGCTGTAACTGATGCCGAGTTGAGCAAGGCCGTCGCCTTCAACTTGAATGTTTGCACTATTGAACCGTTCCCTGAAACAATTGCGATGCATCAAATAATGTTTTTGATATCTTAAACCCCAAAGACTTTCCTCTACTGCCTGATTAAGAGTAATACAAGCAAGTTTGGTAAACTTAAAAGTTTCTCCCCTTTTTAAGCGCACTTTGATTATACGCATTAATTTATCGGGGAAATTTTCGATGTTTTCATAGGTTTCATAATAAGGAGAATAAGCAATTTTTTCTTGAACCGTTAAATTTAATCCTTTCTCTTTTGTTCGGCAAACATATATTAAGACATCATTTTGGACGCTTGCTTCCCCACTTTCCAAATGCGGACCGAATTGGTCCCAAACCTCTTTATCGATTCCGGTGTTTATCACAATTTCCATCGGGTTTTTCGGGGTAATATTCATTTCCATACCCAGAATCGGATAATAAGCTGAACTGACAAAGCGCTTTGAAGAAACAGTTAAATTGCCTTGTGAGGTTTGAAAAACCGTTTCGCGAAAATGTAGGGCTTCGTCCAAGATAATCCCTTGCTTGTGGCTGACTATTTTTGATTTTAAAGGATGAAGGATTTCAGTTTCCTTTTTACCCTCGCAACCCAAAATCTCCAAATAAGTATAAAAGGGATTGGGGGCATTAACGGAATCGGTCCACTTGCCTGGCAAAGTATCGTAAACACCGGGCATGTTCAATGCCACGAGTTCCGTTTTACGAAATTCCTCAAGCGTTCCGCGATAACCCAAATAACCGTTGCCGATTATAAACTTATTACCGTTTTTTTCAATATCCGCCTGACTGAAATATTCGGTTTTGACAATCATCTCAGCCACCAGTTTTTACTTTGATTAATTTATCGACCAAATACAATTGGTCATAAATTTGCAGTTCGAGACTGTCGCCGTAAACTTTGACGGTGGAATCCGTTTTTGTGGTTTCGACTTCGATGGTGCGGTCGCGATATTGAATTTTGAATTTTAATCTTTCCCAGTTTTTTGGAAGTTTCGGCGCAATTTTTAAGTGTTTTCCGTCACTTCTTAAACCGCCAAAACCGTAGACAATATTGAGCCAAGCCGCAGAAAGGCTTGTAACATGAAGTCCTTCCGAGGTATTGCGATTATAATCGTCCAAGTCCAAGCGGGTCGCAAAGCTAAAGAAGGATAAAGCTTCATCGGACTTATTTAGTTCCATAGCCAGAATCGAGTGAATTGACGGCGATAAGCTGGATTCGTGAATAGTCTTCGGTTCATAAAACTCATAATTGGCCCGTTTTTGTTCTAGCGAAAATGATTGATTATAAAGAAACATCATCATAAGGACATCGGGCTGTTTGATGAGATCGTTTCTGTATAAGCGATCATACGACCAATGCGAGTAAAGCGGAAATTCATCCACCGAGATTGTGTTTTTATCGATATGCGGCAACTTGAAAAAGCCGTCGTGTTGTTCAAACAAACAGGTGTTGTCGTCATATAGGATTATCATTTTTTGCGCTTTGGTTAAAAAGTCATCGACTTCGTTTTCCGAAAGCGTACATTTTTGCATAAGTTTCTCGAACTCCTGCGGATGGTTTTCCCTCATCCACTTTAATACCTCATAGGTGTAAATAAAGGTGCGTTTGGCCATATAGTTGGTATAGGTGTTGTTGTGGACCATCATTTGGAACTCGTCCGGCCCCATTACACCGTAAAAGCCAAAGCCTGTTCCATCAGGATTCCAATCGCCCCGAGATGCCAAAAACCTTGATATTTCCACAAGCATCTGGGCACCGTAGTGAAGAAGGAAATCATAATCTTTCGTCAAATGGACATAGTGCCAAATCGCAAAAGCCACACCGGTCGAAGGTTGAAATTGAAGCGAGGCATGTTGCCATAATTCGCAAGCCTCATCGCCGTTAAGAGTCGCTATCGGATAACAGGCTCCGCGGCAATCCAATTCCTTAGCCCTCAAAATAGCATTAGGCAAGGTTCGGTAGCGAAACATTAATAACTTTTTCGCAACCAGCGGATCGCTGAACAAATAGAAAGGAAGGATATATGTCTCGGTATCCCAAAAGGCGTGACCGCTGTAGGCTTCCCCGGTTAATCCTTTGGCACCAATGTTATTCGTAGAAATGCCGCGATATGTCTGAAACAGATTAAAGATGCAAAAACGAATTCCTTGCAGGTTTTCTTCGTCCCCTTCAATTTCGATATCGCATTCCGCCCATTTCTTTTGGAAATAGGCCTTATTGGATTTTAAGGCTTCTTCGTAACCAACTCTTTTCTTTACAATTTCTTCGAGGCGATCTTCAAAACAATTAATAAATTCGCCCTGAAATGCCAAGTGGCTTAACCGTTTTTCCAAGACAAATCGGGAATCTTTGGTTAATGTTAAAACTATTTGTTTGGATAGATTTTGCTTTTTATCGGTTACGGTTGTCAAAGCACCGCTATTGACAATAATTTCTTCGTCGGTATATAAATTTTGTTTCGATTTTTTGGTTTGGGAAAGGACTCTGAAACCCTTGGGTATTTCCCTTGAGTTGATTATTTTCCAGGGTTTTAAACTGCCAAAGTGCTTAACAGCATAATCCAAATGGGATTTTAACAATAAATCGATTTTGCCTTCCAAAACTTTGATTTCGATTACCTGATAAGCGTTGGTGTAGTTCACCATGTCCAACAAGCGTTTAAAGGTAATTTCCACTAAATTATCGTTTTGGCGGTATTTATATTTACGTACCAATTCTCCGCTGCGCATATCCAGCGTGCGGGTAAAGTCGGAAAAATCGCCTTTGGCCAAATCCACCAATTGATTGTTAAGATATATTTCGGTTGCAAAACAATTTACGGAATTGACCATGAAGTGGCTTTTTTTGCTGATTCCTTTGTAACCGGCATTTCCGGGTTTATTCGGAAGTTCATACAAACCGTTGAAATAAGTGCCGATTAAAGAATTGCCGGAGTATCCTTCATCGAAAAAACCTCTGACTCCCATATATTCGTTGGCAAGGGAAAAGATCGATTCGCTCGCCATGGACCTTGTGGGATCAAAGCCTTTTTCGATAATTGCCCAAGGGTTTACTTGATAATATTTTATTGCTTTTTTAACCATATCAATCACTATTCCTTAATGCCGGTAGTGGCTACGCTATCGGTAATTTGTCGCTGAAAGATACCGAATAGAATCAATACCGGGATTATCGATAGACCAATCAACAACAATATTTGGTCTTGAGTCATTCCACTTGGCGGATTCATATTGACCCGATATATTCTAACCATCAGGGTTTGTTTGTCGGGATCTGTTATTACCAAAAAAGGCAATAAAAAGTCGCTCCAAGAAGCATTAACCGTAAATATCGAAACAACCATCGCAATCGGCAACGAAAGGGGAAAAATAATTTTCGTAAAGATTTGCCAGCTGGATGCTCCGTCAAGACGAGCAGCTTCAATTAAAGGTTGGGGAATTGAATCGAAATAAGTCTTAAACAGGACAACATAAAAGACATTTGCTCCATACGATAACCATAGCGGCAAATAACTTTGCATTAAACCAAGTTTTACAATATTGCCCAGAAGTGTTTTCATATTGGTGATTGCAGGAATCATCATGGTCATTAAAAGGAGAACATATATGATTTTGTGTCCGAAAGGTTTCAATACAGATATCACATAAGCCATCAAACCGTTAAACAAGACTGCCGAGGCAACCGACCCCGCAACCACAATAACCGAGTTCAGATAATATTTGCCAACATTTAAACGGTTCCATGCGGATAGGAGTTTGCTGAATTTAAAGTGTTCGGGAAAGAACGAAAATTTTGGCGAAAATAACTCAGAAGGTTCCTTGAATCCGGATATCAAAACCCAAAGCGGAGGAACAACGCTGATAAAAACAATAAACAACAAAATTAAAATCAACAAAACATAAAACAACTTGAAATACCATTTCTTGTAATCACTAAAATTAAGTATTCCAGCGGTTTTATTTCGCAATTTTGCCAACGTGTTTCCTCCTTTCTTTTCCAAAATAAAAGTAAAAGCCTGTGAGCATAAACAAAAGCAAAGCAACTATAACGCTTAAAGCGGCCGCTTTCCCCGCATTCCCTTCCACAAAAGCGATTTGGTAGATTAGTTGAACCAAGGTCGAAGATGCGCCATTTGGTCCGCCGCCCTTCGTCATCACGAGCGGTTCGTAAAAGACTTGGAAAACCGAGATAATCTGGACAATCAAAAGCATTTTGATTTGTCCTTTCAAATGAGGAAGCGTTACATGCCTAAAGCGCTGCCAAGCACTTGCTCCTTCGAGTCTTGCGGCTTCGTAGTATACTTTGTCAATGGTTTGCAAATTGGCAAGATATATCAAAGAAGTTGCGCCCGCGCCTTTCCAAGTCAAAGTAAAAACAATCAAAGGGATAACCGTTTTTTCGTTATTGAGCCATAGGTGGTGGGTTTTAAAAAGAGAATTTAAAACACCATAGGAATTTGGATCAAACAAGAACATCCACATAATCGCCACCGCAATCCCCGGCACGATGTTCGGAAAATAGATAAGCGTTCGGAAAAGCCCTCTTAAATGCACCACTTCGTTCAAAATAAGGGCAATAATAATCGGAAGCAAGAAGCCGATTATCATAGACCAAAGCGTGTATTCAAAAGTATTACCCAAAGCTTGGATAAAGTCTCTGCTTTGAAACAATATTTGGTATTGTTCCAAACCGACAAACTTTACCTTAGCGGTTCCTGCGGTTTCAAAAAAAGAAAGCGAAATGTTTTGGAAGAGGGGAATCCAAATATAGAACGCAAAAAGGACGAGACCCGGTAACATTATCGCCCACCCCATGGCGTTTTTCTTGAGGAATTTCCATACTTTCAGCCGTATTTTTTGCATCGTTTCGCGCAAATTCCACCACCTCCTCTTCCTTTGGTTTGGTTGGAAAATTTAATTAATTAACGTTGTTCATATAGTTCTTTTGAAAATCGTTGTTGATGGTTGTAAGCAGGTTTTCTACATTGACGGTAATACCTTTTGGGTCGAGGATGGTTTGAATCGCTCCATCCAATGCTTTGTACATTTCTTGACAGTAGTGCGGTTCTTCAGTTCGTTTCATCGAATCGAACAAGGCATAAAAATCTTTGAAATAATCCATATTGACATTGCAATAGATTTGTTCCATGTTTTCCATATATGAAACATAATCTTCGTTAATCCAAGGTTTGATGGAAGGAAGTATCGGCATGCCTTTTTTAAGAGCTACTTGCATACCGTCTTCAATGCTTTGTTTCGCCACATCGCTCATTTCCGGCGATCTTCCCATGTATTCCAAGAATCTTAAAGCACCCATGACTTGTTCGCTGGTGGCTTTGGCAGAGAACATATATGGGGTTCCGCCAAATAAGGAATAGCGTTCGCCTGACGGACCTGCCGGCATCGGAACAAATGCATACGGATAATCGGTCGGTTTATCCATGTTAACAAACGGTGTGGCAATGGCGTCACTTCCGACAATGCACATCGCCAGTGTTTCTTGACCGATTTTGCTCCACCAGTCGTTATAGGATAGGGAGACGTCGCTTGGCAAGGCATTGTTTTCGTGTTTGATTTTTTTAATCCATTCCAATGCTGCAATAGCTCCGGGGGAGTTTAGTTTGGAAACCCATTTGCCGTTTTCTTGAACTTGCAAATCCGCTCCGAAGTTCCAGGCGATGTTGCTGAATTGCCATCCGCCTTGTTTGTTGGCGGAAAGCACCATGAAACCGGCGACGTATTCCAGCCGTTCGGTGACGGTCGAAGCCATGGTTAAGAGTTTATCGAATGTTTCGGGGTATAGCGGATTTCCTTCCGAATCATATAAATCGAGTTTTCCATCATGGTCATAATCTTCGATTAGACCCGCTTCTTCCAATAATTGCAAATTCATAAATAATCCCAATCCATACCCGTCGCGCGGAACGCCGTAGGTTCTGCCATTAGCACTCATGGCAGCGCGCATTTCCGGATCCATTTTGTCATACCAACCCAATGTTTTTAATTCATCGGTGATGTCCTTAACATAACCGTTGGCAATTAACTTTTGCGGTTCGGTAAACCAGGTTTGAAAGACTGTCGGAATTGTTCCGGTTTCGGCCATAAACAAGAATGTATCGACATTGTACTCATAGTTTTGACCTTTAATTTCATATTGAGGGTAATCGTTCTCGAAACGCCTTTTCCATTCTTTAAACATTTCGACGTCTTCTTTGGCGGTTTCATCGGGCCACATACCAATAGTGATGACAATTTTATCATTTTTATCTTTACATGCGCTTAAAGCAAAAACAAAAAGCGCAATTGTTATTAATACCATTAATCTTTTCATAAAAACTAATCCTCCTTATCACATTATACACTAAAACGTTTTCACAAAAAACCGATAAAACTGCAAAATGGTTTGAAATCCTGCAGTCTTTTAGGTTTTTTAAAAAAAAAGGTTGAATCAAGTCTCTAACCGATTCAACCTTTTTTTACTTTTTGATTTTCTTTAAGGCTTCGACGCGCGGAATCATAATTAGTCTTCCGCAGGTTGTACACTCCAATTTTAAATCCACACCCGTCCGTTTGACTTTCCACTGGTATCCCCCGCACGGATGAGCTTTCTTAAAGGTTAAAATATCGTCAACCTTAATTTCAAGCATTGTCATCATCCTTGATTACTTTGATTTCTGTTTGTGGATAAGAGATGTTGTGTTCTTCCAATATGTCTTTTACCGCTTTTCTGATAGCCCTTTCGATACCGTAATGTTGTTCGGATACGGTGGTGGCGGTAATTCTAAAAGTCATATTGTTGTCAACCAAATCAATCATACCGACAACTGCCGGAGGTGTCAACAGACTCGGCAAATCCGGAAGATGGGTAGGTATTTCTTTATTTAGTAAGTCAATAATGGCACCGGCGTTTTCGCGGTATGGAATTCTTACTTCGACAACCGCTACCGAATTATACAAAGAATAGTTGACGACTTCGTCGATGTTTCCGTTACTGAAAAGTTTTACTTCGTTTTTCCAGTTTTTAATCTTGGTGGTCTTCAAACCGATATCGATAACTTCGCCTTTGAAATCGCCGATTCCCACAATATCGCCCACGTCGAAATGCCGTTCAAACACAATAAACATTCCGCTGATAAAATCCACAATTAGTTTTTGCGCGCCAAGTCCTATGACCAGTCCGGCAATCCCTAACCCGGCAAGCACCGGAGTAATATCGATACCCCACAAACTCAAAATAATCGCCGCATCCACAAAATAAATCGCATATCTCGCAACACTCAAAACAACTTTAACGATTGTTTTTCGACGCTTTTCGTAGTTCGATTTTCTTTTTCCCGAATGATTTAGGATTACTTTAATGGTGTTGTAAACCGTTAAGGAAATAATGATGACAAAAGCGGTGCCGATTAAAACTTCGGTTTGATGGGTAATCCAATCGGAAAAATTATCAATCAGCGTCCTAAACGAAAAAGCTTCGTTGGCAAGCAAAATCACGATTCCTGCACCTGCCAAAATCAACACATTGATCACGATATTTATGATGGTTTGGGTTTTGGTTGGCGTTTGACCGATTAAGCGTTTTTTCAAATACATGATGCTGAAGTACAAAAAAATGGTTAGAACCGCTATCCATAAAGATAACGAGTCTGGTGCAAAAGCTAAAATCATATAATTCCTACCTTCCTTGATTCATTAAAAGTTCTTTGGCAAGTTCCCGATATTCTTTGGAACCCCGGGAGTTAAAGGAAAACTGAATCACCGATTTTCCGTGCATTGGCGCTTCCTGGATATGACTGGAAGTCGAAATAACCGTTTTGAAGGTTTTGCCGGGGAACAGAAATTTAACCATATCGACAATTTTATAACCGAAAGTGTTGCGATTATCGAGTTTGGTTAAAAGTATTCCTTCAATGTGCAAGTCCTTCAAGTGCTGTATTTGATCAATTTTGTTGACCATTTGCGTCAAAGCGTCATACGCATAGTACCCGCATTCCACCGGAATAATCACCGAATCGCTGGCAAGAAGCGCATTATCGACCGACAAACCCAAAGAAGGGGGACAATCAATCAAAACAAAATCGTAATAATCTTTGATGTTTTCAAGTTTCTTGGCCAAAACCCATTCTTTATCGCTTACACCATACATCATCTGTTCAAGCTCGGCCAAACGAATCGAAGCAGGAATAATGTCAAGGTTCGGTGAAATCTCGGGGATAATCGCTTTGCTTCCGCTATCTTCATTCAACAAGAAGTCGATGACATCCAATTGGATATCCTCCCGGTTGATGCCTAAACCAATCGTGGCATTGGCTTGTTGGTCAAAATCAACCACAAGAACCCGTTTGTTTTCAAAAGCAAGGGATGCACCCAGATTGATAGTCGTCGTGGTTTTGCCCACTCCCCCTTTTTGATTAACAATGGCAATTACTTTTCCCATAAAATTATCCTCAATCTAGTTTTTTTATAATGGTTTCTTTTTGATTTGCGCAAAACTTCGCGGATATTTCAAGGGCGTAGGACCCATTTTTTTAATCTTTATAATTGTTCTTTTGCCAAAATCTTTCGGCAAGGATAAAGCAATTGTTTCGACAGCTTTGGCATTGGTTTGAATTAGCGCGTTTTTCGATTCCAGCAATTCGTTTTTCCCTTGCGCGCCTTTCATCGCAAGCAAAATCCCTTTCTCTTTTAAAAGCGGTAAAGCCAGTTCCAACAAAATCGCCAAATGAGCAACCGCTCTCGAGGTAACTATCGAAAAGCTGTTTCGCATGGTTTTGGCAAAGTCTTCCGCCCGCACGGAAAAGATTCTGACATTTTCTAAACCTAATGTTTCCTTTACAACATTGAGAAAACTAGCTTTTTTTTGAATCGGTTCAAGCAAGGTAACGGAAGCGTTTGGTTCCATGAGGGCGATGACCATGCCCGGAAAACCGGCTCCGCTGCCAATATCGCATACAGTTTGGTTGCGAAAAGCGGTTGTTTTAAACAATAAAAAGCTATCGTAAAAATGTTTTATATATACTTCTTCTTGTTCGGTGATAGCGGTTAGGTTCATTACTTTCGACCATTCTATCAATAAGCGGTAGTATTCTTCAAACTTATGCAACTGATCGAAAGTTATATCTGGACAGATTTCTTTTAGGTAAGTACTAGGCATTTTGCTTCCTACTTTCAAGATAAACCAAAAGCATCGAAATATCGCTTGGATTTACGCCGCTGATGCGCATTGCTTGAGAAATCGTCATTGGGCGAACACGCAAAAGCTTTTCTTTGGCTTCGCTGGATAAATTGTGAATTTTGTTGTAGTCGAGATCTTGAGGAATTTTTTTCGTTTCAAGTTTCAGCATCTTGCCTGCGTCTCGATAAGCTTTTTCGATATAACCTTGGTATTTAATCTCAATGGTAATTTGTTCCGCAAGCTCATCCGCTATATCCATTTCTTCCTTTAACATTTTCTTAATATCCTGATATACGATTTCCGGACGTTTTAAAAGTTCCGAAGCAAGGGTGCTTTCTTTGAGTTCCGATGAACCAATCGAAGCAAGATAGGCGTTTGTTTCTTTGGTTGGGTTAATCTTGATAGTGCTTAGTCGTTTCTTTTCGCTTCGTAAAAAGTCCGTTTTGGATAGGAAGTTGTTGTAACGCTCCTTGGAAATCAAACCGATTTCGGCTCCATAAGGGGTAAGTCTTTGATCCGCATTATCATGCCTTAAAAGCAACCTGTATTCCGCGCGTGATGTAAGCATCCGATAAGGGTCGGTAACGCCTTTGGTGGTTAAATCGTCGATTAACACGCCGATATATGCTTCGTCGCGTCTTAAGATAAGCGGTTCTTTTTCGTCAATGGACAAACTGGCATTGATGCCCGCCATTAAACCTTGTGCGGCGGCTTCTTCATAGCCGCTCGTACCGTTCACTTGCCCCGCAAAATAAAGTCCCTTAACCCGTTTCGATTCAAGCGTTGGATATAGTTCAATCGGATCGATGGCATCATATTCGATGGCATATGCGTATTTCACTACTTCGACTTTTTCGAAGCCCGGCAAAGTCCTCAGCATTTGATCTTGAATGTGAATCGGCATGCTTGTGGAAAAACCTTGGATATATATCAAATCGAAATCTTTGCTTTCCGGTTCCAAGAAAATTTGATGGCGTTCTTTGGTACCGAAGCGCACAAATTTATCTTCAATCGATGGGCAATATCTGGCGCCGACGCCTTCCACTATCCCCGAGAACATACTCGATTCGTGAAGGGAGGCCATAATTACTTTTCGGGTTTCTTCGGTGGTATAGGTTAAATAACACGGAATTTGCTTTTCAAATGGAAGCAGTTTCGATAAATCTGTTTCATAACTGAAAGAAAGGGGGATATCCGTACCCGGTTCAGGCTTGCTTTTCGATAAATCAACCGAACTCGTTTTTATACGAGCAGGTGTACCCGTCTTTAACCTAAGAACGTGAAATCCCAGTTTTTTTAAAGTCTTGGATAAACCATAGTTTGTCTTTTCGCCTTCGGGTCCGCTTTCTTCAATTGTTTTTCCCCTTAAGATTCTTGAAGACATAAAAGTTCCGGTAGAAATTATTACCTTTTTTGAAGAAACGGTTTCTCCGTTTTCCAAAACAACGCCTTTTATCAAATTATCTTCCAAAATTAAATCTTGGACAATTCCTTCTTCAAGCGTTAAATTCGGGGTGTTTTCAATCGTTTTACGCATGTAGGCGGAATAAGCGGCTTTATCCGATTGCACTCTTAGAGCCCTTACCGCCGGGCCTTTGGAGAGATTGAGCATCTTAAATTGCAGCGCCGTCAAATCGGCGGCTTTGCCCATTTCTCCGCCCAAAGCGTCGATTTCCCGAACCAAAATGCCTTTAGCCGGTCCGCCGATAGATGGGTTGCACGGCATGTTGGCGATTTTGTTTACGGTGCCACAAAGCAACAAAGTTTTTTTATTTGATCTGGCTAAAGCAAGAGCGGCTTCAACCCCTGCATGCCCCGCGCCGATTACAATTACATCATACATATATTTTCACCTTTCGTAAAGGGGTAAAGCTAGTCCGTTACATAGGCTAGTATATCATATTTTGACATTTTTTAAAACCAATAATACTTATATTAAGCAAAAAAAGAAAGAACGCTTGCCTTTCTTTTTCGCTGCTTCAATTAATTTTTCTTAATGATTTCTCCGTAAGTATTTGGTCCGATTTGTCCCGCATTGGCTTCATCGGTATCGATATGCATCGCAAGCGCAAACTTATCGCTGACTCTCACAACCACATCGTCAAAAATCAAACTGCGATCAGGAGTGGCGATTCTGACTTGAACTACTTCTTTGTCTTGAAGGTTCATGTTCTTGGCCTCTTCGACAGAAGCGTGAATATGCCTTTTTGCCACAATAACACCGTCTTGCAGTACAATTTCTCCTACTGGACCAATAAGCTTGCATCCCGGGGTATTGGCGATATCGCCCGATTCTTTAATGACCGCAGGAATTCCAAGGGATCTGGCGTCGGTCGCACTGATTTCCACTTGGGTATTCTTTCTTGTCGGTCCTAAAATCGACACCCCCGCAATACTGTTTCTCGGCCCTACCACCGTTACTCTTTCTTCGCAAGCAAATTGACCCGGTTGGGATAAAGGTTTCTTGGGGGTAAGAGAATAGTTTTCGCCAAAAAGGATGGCTAAATCTTTTTCCGATAAATGCACGTGGCGTGCCGATGTTTCTACTAATACTTTCATAAAGATTTCCTTTCTATCACAGTCTAAAATTATTGTTAATACTCTTTTATCAATTATACCCTTTTTTACCTTTTTCGTCAAACAATACCCAAAAATTTTTTTATTATATATATGCCCGAGTTTCTTTTTATGCTTATCAAAACTAAAAACGGGAATTATATTGTATAATTAAAGAAACTGATTTAACCAATTAACACAACTAGATTTGAGGAAAACAAATGAAATTAGGAATGATATCCCTTGGCTGCGCCAAAAACTTAGTTGACAGCGAGCGGGTTTTGGGACTTGCCAAAAGCTATCAATTTGAAATAACCAATAAAATGCCCGAAGCGGACGTTATCGTTGTGAATACTTGCGGATTCATCGAAAGCGCCAAAAAAGAAGCGTTGGATGCCATTTTTGATGCGCTTCAGTATCAGGAAAACAATGCAAAAGTGATTGTCATGGGGTGTTTGGTCGAAAGATATTATCACGACTTAAAACGGGAAATCCCCGAAGTCGATTACTATGTCCGTTTAAAAGATTACGATTATATCGGAAACATCTTTGACGAATTGACTTTCTCTTCCAAAACCTATAAACTCTCGTACAATAACCGCTTGCTTGCCACACCCAAACATTCCGCTTATTTGAAAATAAGCGACGGTTGCGATAATTGTTGTACTTATTGCGCGATTCCGTTAATCAGAGGACGTTACCGCAGCCGTAACCCCGAAGAGATTTTGGAAGAAGCCAAAACCTTGGTGGAAAACGGAGTTAAAGAAATCTCGGTGATTGCGCAGGACACTACCCGTTACGGAACCGACCTTAAAGACTATTCGCTTGCCAAGTTGTTAACGGAACTGGCCAAAATTGATAACTTGGTTTCCTTAAGAGTGCTCTACTTATATCCGGACGAAATTACGGACGAGTTAATTGAGGTGATTAAAAACGAAGCAAAAATTGCCAAATACTTTGATATTCCGATCCAACACGCATCAAGCAAATTATTAAAAGCGATGAACCGGCGAGGGGACGAAACATTATTGCAAAACCTCATTGACAAAATCCGTTCCTTAATCCCGGAAGCCGTTATTCGCACTACCTTGCTTGTCGGTTTTCCTGGGGAAACAAAGGAAGATTTTGAAATCTTAAAAGCCTTTGTGCAGAAAAACCGTTTTGAACGGTTGGGCATCTTTACTTACTCCGATGAAGAAAACACCAAAGCCTATCAGATGAAAAATAAAGTTTCTAAAAAAACAGCCAAAGCTAGACGCGACGAAATCATGCAAATCCAACAACAGATAGTGACATCCTTCAATGATTCGCGTATCGGTAATACCGAGAAGGTTATTATTGATAAATATGTCCCATCCAAAAAGCAATACTTGGCCAGAAGCAATAAAGAAGCCATGGATGATATCGACGGCGTCATATATGTTGAGTCTAACCAACAATTAAAAATTGGCGAATATTATCCGGTTAGAATAACCAAGAATTTGGGCTATGATTTACTTGCCCGTCTTGAATAGAAATTATTAAAAGGAGGAAAAAATGTATCAATGGGATTTAACCCCGTTCTACCGCGGCTTCGATGATCCTAAATTCAACGAAGACATCGAATCGTTCTTTGCCATGGTAGAACAAGCTGTCGAAGCTTTTAGCCTTCCAAGCACCAATAAGGTAAGTTTTTTGGAAGAAGCTTTAAAGCGCCAAGAAAAAATTTACGCAACAGGTTCAAAAATTTATGCTTTCATCAACTTGAATTCCTCAGCAGATACGCAAAATTTGGAACCTAAAAAAGCTTTGGTAAGAATGCAGCCGATTTCCAGCAAACTGGCTTTGTTGGAAAAGAAATTGCAGTCGTTTATCGAACCGATTGAAAACTTGGACGAAATAATCAACCAAAGCAAATTTTTGAAACAATACGAGTTTATCATTAAATCGATTAAAGAAGATATCAACCACTCGATGAGCGAAGAACTGGAAATGCTTGCCACGGAAATGGTACAAAACGGTTCGAGTCTTTGGTCGCAAATGCAAAGACATCTTACTTCGACAACCGAAATCGAATTTCAGGGTAAGCCAACAAGTCTTACGCAATTGAGAAACATGGCTTATGATCCAGATTCAAACCTACGCAAAGCAGCCTACGAAAAAGAATTGGAACTATATAAACTGATTGAAGAACCGATTTCTTTTGCCATCAGCGGCATCAAAGGAGAAGTCAACACTTTGAGCCCAAGAAGGAATTTTGCTTCCGCGCTTGAAGAAACGCTTTATAAATCGCGCTTGAAGAAGGAAACCCTTGATGCGCTATTAAGCGCCATGAAGGAATCGCTTCCTGATTTTTGCAAGTACTTGAAACATAAAGCAAAACTGCTGGGCCATTCGGAAAACCTGCCATGGTACGATTTATTTGCACCGATGGGCAAAAGCGATACGAAGTATTCGGTGGAAGACGCGCAAGATTTCATCATCAAGCAATTCAAAACCTTTGGCGACGATTTGGCAAACCTAGCAAAGCGTGCTTTTGAACAAAATTGGGTTGACTATTTCCCACGAAAAGGCAAAGTAGGCGGAGCCTTCTGCATGAACTCCGCCGCCTTAAAGCAAAGCCGTATTCTTACCAACTACGACGGCACCATCGGCGATATCATTACGCTTGCCCATGAATTGGGACACGCCTACCACGGCGAACAAATATTCAAAGAAGCAATTCTAAACAGCAGTTACACAATGCCGGTAGCCGAAACAGCTTCAACCCTTTGCGAAACCATTACCAAAAAAGCGGTTTACAAAGAAGCCAAAACCAAGGAAGAAAAAATCCATATTTTGGAACAGGAACTCCAAGACACAACCCAAGTTATTGTCGATATATACAGCCGATTCTTATTTGAACAATCGGTCTTTGAAGCACGGAAAAAATCTATCCCTTCCGCAAAAGAACTCAACAACCTTATGGTCGAAGCGCAAAAAGAAGCTTACGGCGACGGACTTAATCATCAATTCCCAAATCCGGGAATGTGGATTAACAAATCCCATTACTACCGAGGAGGCTTAAGTTTCTACAATTTTCCTTATGCTTTCGGCTTATTGTTCGCCAAAGGAATTTACGCCAAATTTATGGAAATGGGTCCTAAATTCGTGGAAGATGTCAATATGCTCCTTCGTTCCACCGGAAAAATGACCGTGGAGGATGCGGCTAAGGTGGTTGGAATCGATTTGACTGATCCATCCTTCTGGAAAAAAGGCTTAGCTACCATTAAACAAGATATTGAAGAGTTTATTGCGATTACAAGCGAGGTGTAAGAAATGAAAGTTATCAATACTCCTGAAGCCCCTAAAGCCATTGGTCCATACAGCCAAGCAGTTGTCGTTAACGGACTGCTGTTCACTTCCGGGCAAATTGCCATAAACCCGAAAACCAACCAAATCGAAGCTGAGACCATTGAAGAACAAACCAAACAAGTGATGAAAAACTTGCATGCTTTGTTGAGAGCTTCCAACGCATCGTTTGACAATGTCGTAAAAACGACCATCTTTCTAAAAGACATGAACACCTTTGGAACCGTCAACGAAATCTATGGCAGTTATTTTTCCAACCATAAACCGGCACGTTCCACCGTGGAAGTTGCCAGACTTCCCAAAGATGTCTTGATCGAAATCGAATTAATTGCCAAAATCGATTAAGAACTAAAAAAAGGTTTCTATTCCCGATAAGGGTTTAGAAACCTTTTTCTATGCAAATATTTAAAAGAACAATTATCCAATTAATCGCCGTAATGATAATTGTTGTAACTGCGACTGAAACAAATGCCAATAAAAATAAATTAAATACATCGATATATATATAATTCTCGCAAAAATCGACTCAATCAGGAAAACAATTAAGCCGCATCCAATTGAAAATGTTAAAGTTGTTAAACCAAACATTAAACCATCAAGGTATGCAAAACATATAAGTTGTTTGTTCTTAATCCCGGCAACTTAAATAATTCCCACGTTTTGGGGGTTTTTAAAAAAAATTGGCATTGGATAAATTGAATTGCAGCAAATTATTCAAGAAGCGCCAAAGCAAAAAACACCAAATTCATAATTTATAAAAGGTTAACTTTGCTTTTCCTTTCGAGATTTTTAGTAAAATTCTGACGGATAACCTAAAGCAATCCTTGCTTAAGGTTAGATTAAGTTTATTTCATCCGCCACAAACCCCAAAGGATTTCTACCATTGCCCAAGTGTCTTGTTTACAATATTCCCTTAGGGCAAGGTATTTTTCTTGATATTCCTTTTCGGTCAGATACGGTAACTGGCTATAGACCAACATTGCTTCGGTTCCGTTTTTAACCTCTAAATCCGAATAGCTTAAATCAGTAAAAAGCGGCAGGATTTTTTTGATGGAAAATGAACCGTGCATATTGTTATGATAATAGTTGATTTGTTTAGGACGATCCTTTCCGAATTTGCCTTCCAACAAAGGGGTAAACATTTTTTGGTTTCCTTTAAGAACAAAAAACAAATCAAAAATATGATTGCGAATATTCCATAACTTTTCCGACAAATCCGGGAATAGAATTGCAAGTTCTTTTAAACGGAGTTTTTCAAAGTTTTCATTATAAACGATGACGGTGCCGCCTTTCGATAAATCGATTGCTTCAATCAGTTTTTCCGCCAGTTCCCTCCGGCGATCCAAATGGTCAGGAGCCAAATATTCGATATGATCTGTATGTTTGTCACAAGAAAATTTTTCCCGTTCGATATGAAGCGAAAACTGGAAGAGCGATTGGGTATACGGATATTCTCCTTGGTAGCGCGGCAGTGGAGAACCGTAAGACTCAAAATCCAAATGATACAACGGATACCTCAATGTCTTAAGCGCAAGATGCATTACATCCTTATCTGCAAATACACTATTATTCACATAACAATCGTATTGAACAAGGTTATAATGCTTATCCAAATAGTTTCTGGGAATATCGTTTATTTTTAAACGTCCTTGGTTCATTAAAGTGAAAACATCAACACGATCCCCAAATTCGTCTTTGAAAGCAAAATGCTTTCGCATGTATTCCAAAATGGAACCGTCTTGTAAGAACTTATGGAAACAGACCGGATGAAATTTGCATTGCGTTGTTTTTTTATGTTCGCAGTGAATCCCAAAGCGTTTGTTTGAGATGGCCATTGCTTTCATGTCTGCTTCGATTTTTTGACGCATTATGTCAATCGTTTCTTGCCACTCCTTGGTTACTATGCTTAAATCGATAATCATGAATAAAGGATTTCCGTCTGGGTCCAAATCATACACTGGTTCGTCGTTTTCGTTCGTTCCGTCAAAACAATAATCGCCATTTAGAACCACCAAATAATATTCCATTTTATCGATTAAATCACTTTGACTGTTTTCCCTTAAACTGTTTTCAATGATATATCTTTGCACCGCAAGGTCAAACACGTATTTGCCGGTTCCGTCGCTGCCAAAGCGGTTAAGCATCTTTTGGCGGTAATTATTATATTCTTTATAGTTTAGCTTGTCAGTTTCCACATCCCCGTAAACTTCCCGCAAACGCAAAACATCATCGCCCCCTCTTACGAAAATCGATTCATAGCGTTCTGATGTCGGGATTCGATAATGGTCGGGAGATTCTTTGACGATTTTTTTTCCTAATTCGTAAAATTTACTTGAGGTAGTGGATTTAACTTCAAAAACCTTAATGGTATCGTCAAAGCACTCAGAATAGATATCCAGATAACAGTAATAAGTGTTTCCGTTTTTGGAAAAACTGAATTTCTTTTGCTTTTTGGTATCAACGTCGAAAATATGGTTTCCCGGGTATTTGCTTGTGACATATTTACCCGCCAATTGTTCGACTTTGACAAATGTTTCGCGGTAAGCTTCGAGTTGCGCATTTGTTATTTCCGTTAAATCTTCGCCGGTTTTCTCATCAAACATGTTAGAAAAGATTTCGATGATTTCTTCTTTTTCTTCGTCGAAGATTCCTTCGGGAATTTCACCCACAAGTTCCAGCTGATGACCGACATCGACGCCGTCAACGGATTTAACATGGTGAAGATTGCGAAACAAATACATGTCGTATAAAGGCGCAAAATTGGCACAGCGCGTATAGTTTTTAAATAACGATTTGGAAATATTCATTTACCCCATATCCTCCTTTGGTGTTTTCATTATATGCTATCTTGCTTCCTAATTACAAGAAAATAAATAAATAATTATTAACAAACAAAAAGGCGAGCGGTTTGCTCGCTTTTTCACTTACTCGATTCCGTAATATTGTTTGATGGTGTTAGCGGCTTCAATACCAAGAAGCGTCATACCACTAACATTTGGATGCAAAGCGTCGGAGGTGTTGTTTCCATGATTTTCGTCGGTAAGGGTTGCGCTGAAGTCGATAATCGGAAGTTCATAATCGTTTGCGACTTCCCGGATGATGTCGTTGAATTGCATCCAACGGGTACGGAATGCAGGTTGGTAGCCACTACCGGGTGATTGGATGGTGCAGACAAAAACATCGACATTCGGATATACTTCGTAAATCCGGTTTAGCATAGTTCGATAAGCAAATTCAAAATTGCTCGCGGTTACGGTAGTTACGTAATCGTTTGTTCCCATATATATGACGATGATGTCCGGTTTGCCGTTAACTCCTAAATCATGGATGCGAGAGTAATTCATTCCCGCAGTGATATCGCCTTCGTCTCCTTCATTATAAACTTTTGCTCCCCCACGAGAATTGTTTAATCCCATTGTCGTTTCGGTTAAACTTAAAGCGGTTGCCCACCAAGTTTGGAAGAAGAACTTGACATCGGTATTAGGATTTGGATAATAGTATTCATATTGGCCTTGGAAAGAACTGTTTAACGGACTATCCGGAGAATAAAAAGTAGTAATACTGTCGCCAAGGAAAGATACAATTTTACCCTTTAACGCAAAAGGTTTAACTTCATAGCGGGGATATATTGCAACGTTTTCCTCTAAAGGTTGGGTGAAATCAAATTGTTCTCCTGCGACAGGATCGCTAAACCAACCCAAAAAGTCATAATATAAACCTTTTTCCCGTTCAAGTTTCGGTTCGCGTGGGATTGGAGGAAGCATTCCTTCATCGACCGTTATTGTATTAATAACCTCTTCAAAATCCGGTCCGTATACGGAAACGGTATAATACCGCACTAAACGGTACTCCGCTTGGAAGGTTATGTCTTCCTGCAAAGTACTCACTTCTTTTCCCCACGAAACAAAATCGTATCTATATCCTTCCAAAGCATCTCTTTCTTGGAGTTTCGGTGCCACAATCGGAGTTCCGTAATAGGTAGTTTGTTGTTTCAACATTGTTCCGTCATGATCCAAAAAAGTATACGTATACTTGTTGATTTCCATTTTATAAGTTGGATAAACCTTTAAGTCGCCGGTAACCGCCGAAAAGTCTTTATTCCAACCGGTAAATTCATAGGAAAATTCCGCGGTATTAGGAATAACCGGCGCTTCGGGTGCTACTGCGCTTTTTCCTTTTGCCACTTGTTCTGTTTTCAAAACACTCCCCATATCATCATAAAAGGTTACGGTAAACTTTTCGGTTCCGTTTTGACAACCGACAAGCAATACTAAACCAAATAAAACTATGCTCATTAACTTGATAAATCTAGTCATATTAATCTCCTTAAGTTGTCTTTTTATCTTGTATAGACATTATACCTCATTTGGCTTAATATTGCAATAATAAAAGTAAAAAAGGTTTCGCGAGGAAACCTTTTTTGTTTAAATTATTTTACTTTTTGATTTAAATCCAAAACGGTTTGACGTTCGATAATCATACCGTCGACCATAATCGCCTCAACCTTTTGGTGAGGGTTGGTGATTTGGTCGATTAATTTTTCCGCCGCGCTTTTCCCAATGCTTTGTTTGTCTTGGGCAACCGTGGTTAAGGCAGGATAAATCTGCGCAGCCATTCTGATATCGTCAAATCCCATGATGGAGATATCTTCCGGAACCCTAATGCCGTGGTTGAACAAACCTTTCATTAAACCAATCGCCAAGGTATCGCTGGCGCAAAGGATAGCGGTTGGGGGTTCAGGCATTTGTTTGATAAGACTTGCCACTTTTTCCCCTTCGTCAAACAAGTATTGGCGACCGTCAAAAATAAGATCATCCGTAACAGGCAACCCATAATGTTTGCAACCTGCAAGAAACCCCGCATAACGCTCTTTTCCGGTAAAACGGTTCAAATCCCCGCGGATATAACCGATTTTTTTATGACCTTTATTAACCAAATAGGTCACCGAATCAAAGGTTGATTTGAAGTTATTGGTATAAATGGTGTTTTTGATTTTGTTTTGAAAATCGATTAAGATCATTGGCAAATTGCTTTCGATTAACCGGTTATAGTTTTCTTTGTCTAAATCAGCACTGATGACGATGACGCCGTCAACCCCTTTTTGGTAACAGTGATCCATATATGACCTAACATACGGACCGATTTTCTTGCTCATCAAAAGCATATCGTAACCGTGCATTTCAATGTGAGTTTTGATAATGCTTAATACTTCGCCAAAGAAAGGATGGGATAACCCCACACCGGATTGTTCTTCAAAAACAACACCGATGGTGAACGACCTTTTGGTAACTAGGTTCTTTCCAAAAGAATTCGGAAAATAACCGAGTTCCTTCGCTTTGGCCATAATTATCTTTTTGGTTTTGGGAGAAACATCGGGATAATCATTCAAGGCTTTGGATACCGTGGCAACCGAATAACCCGTCTCTTTGGCTAACTCTTTGATATTAACCATACTTGCCCTCCTTTAACTTGTACTGTTTGTTTTAATCCTTCTTGAGAGTTCGGACCCGCCATTATTTCGAGCGTTAATTCATTCATCAATTCTGTGTCTTCAAAATGTTCTTCTAAAGCTAGGCTTATTTCAACTGTTTTTTGACAACCCGGTTCTATCATTTCCTTCTTGAAACCACATAACTCCTTCACCGGTCTTAATTTTTGATTGTATTTTGAACTTAAATAAACTTGAACGATTTCATAAATTGGGTAATTGCTTTCGTTTTCCAACAAAACTTTTACCACTAATTGCAAGATATCAGCCGAATATTTAACTTCCATTTGCGAATATTTGATGTTGCCATAGTGAAGTCCGAAACCAAAAGGGTAAAGCGGTTCCAAATTTCCGTCCACATAACTTAAAAGTTCGGGTCGGCCGGTTTGATAACGGTTATAATAAATCGGAACCTGACCTAAAGTTTTGGGAAAAGTTTGAGTAAGTTTAGCGCTTGGATTCACTTCGCCCGTTAATACGCTTGTAATGCTGTTACCGGCTTCTACGCCTAAATGCCAACACCAAAGAATGCTTGCTGCTTTTTTGTTTAAATCGGTAATGGCGAGCGGACGACCGGAAAACACGAGGGCTATTATCGGTTTATTAAAAGTTGCCAAAGCATCAACCAATTCGTTTTGGTTAAAAGGCAAATCTAAAAATTGACGGTTATGGTTTTCCCCGCTATAGTCACGCGGTTCGCCAAGCGTAACAATAATTTTACTTACGTCTAAACTTAATTCTTTTATTTTATCATAATTAATTGAATCGTTTGGCTTAACTTCATAAAACACGGCTTTCTTAAAGGTCTTTTCTAAGCCCTCTTTTACCGATATGCATGTTTTGGGATTGCCTTTGAAAGCCCAGGCACCCAGATGAACGTCTTTATCATCTACATACGGACCGATTACCAAGATTTTTTCCTCTGTATTTGTTAATGGCAAAACACCGGAATCGTTTTTCAACAAGACAATTGCCTCATCGGCTGCTTCCTTTGCCATTTTCCTTAAGTCAGCGCCAAGCGGCTTAATTACTTTTTTAGTGTAAGGATTATCAAACAAGCCCATTTTGGCTTTAAGTTTTAACACCCTTAAAACCGCACTGTCAAGTTTTTCTTCTAAGTCAGGATTATCTTCGATAACCTTCTCCAAGAATTCTAAGTAAACTTTGCTAGCGAGGTCGATATCAATGCCTAGGCTGAGGGCTTTTAAGCTTGCTTCATATTTATCCTTGGCAACGCCGTGAGGAATCAATTGTTCGATTTGGGCCCAGTCGGAAATCAATACGCCTTCAAAACCCCATTCTTTCCGAAGTATTTCCTCAAATAAAAATCTGCTTGAGGCTATCGGTTGATCGTTAAATGTGGTGAAAGCACTCATAATTGTTAAAGCGCCGGAATCAAGAGCAGATTTGAAAGGGGGGAGATACAGATTTTTCAAACGGTGGATCGAGTAATCGGTGGTGTTGTAATCAAGTCCCGCTTCAACCGCGCCGTACCCGGTAAAATGTTTGGGACAGGAAGCCACAATTTTACCGTCAACTGCTTTTTGAATTCCCCGCACCTTGGCCTTTGCCATCTGACTCGTTAAATACGGATCTTCTCCACAGGTTTCCATGATACGTCCCCATCTTGGATCGTGCGTGATATCAACCATTGGGGCAAAGATTAAATTGATTCCGTGGCTGTATGCTTCAAGTTTAGCAAAGTGAGTATTTCGCTCGATTAAATCCAAATTCCAGGAACAACTTTCCGCTATCGGAATCGGATATATCGTTTGGAAACCGTGAATGACGTCATCGCCGATTAATAATGGGATTTTCAACTCCGATTCTTCCATGGAAATCCGCTGAAGTTCGTTGGTGTCCTGATCCAAACCGATGTTTAATAAAGCACCCACTCTTCCTTCTTTGATATCTTCGAGTCTAGCTTGATTTTTAAAGTCGAGTAAAGTCAATTGACCGATTTTTTGTTTTACGGTCATCTTTTTTAACAAAGCCAATAAATCAACCATATATCATTCACCTGCAATTCCAGTTCTTTCAACGCTTTCCACGAAGTAGCGTTGGAGCGAAAAGTAAATAATCAACAAAGGCAAGATGGAAAGGAGCGTGCCGGCCATGCGGATGCCTTGGTAAAGCACGGCTCCGACTCCTCCGTGGGTAATGCTGAAGATGGCGTTTTGATATCTCTCAAGCATTACCGGCAAAGTTGCCCAGTAGTCTTTGCCCGGTTGGGCCAAATACAGTGCGGCAGTGGAAGCATCGTTCCAATACCACACAAAACTGAAAAGAAAAACGGTAATAATGCCCGGAATAACCAAAGGCAAAGCCACCTTGATAAAAATGGTTACGGTTGAGGCCCCGTCCATTTTGGCCGATTCTTCGAGTTGAATTGGTATTAAGTTGAACATGCTGTAGAGAACCAATATATAAATTGCCGAATAAAGCCCTTGGCCAAAAGTCGAAGGCAAAATATAGGTAAATAGCGATCCCACGATATCCAATCGATAATACCAGGTATATTGAGGAATGTTGATTAACTGTTTCGGAATGATAAAAGTAATCAACATAATTGCGAATAGAAACTTTTTGCCGGGAAAGCGAAAGCGCGAAAAACCGTATGCACATAAAGCACCGACCGCTGTATTGATTACAGAAGGCACCAAAGCCACAATAATCGATTTATACAAAGCTTTCCAATACGATAGTTCTTGGATGGCGGTAGTAAAATTGGCAAAAACCAGTTCCCTCGGAATCCATTTAATCGATGTATCGACTAAATCTTCCGGACCTTTCAAACTTGTTATCATCATGAACAACAAAGGATAGATATATAAAAACCCAAATATTATCAAAAGCGCATAAACTACGATTTTAAAGATTAATCCTTTGTAATAGTTCATGCCAAACAAAACTTTCTTTATTTGTTGTTTGGCTTTGACAAGACGATTTAACAGGTTTTCCACTTACTTCACCTCCTCGACTTTCTTTCTTTTAGGAACAAGAAGTATATACCTATTTGTAGGAAAATCAATACTAGATAGATGATTCCCAAGGCACAGCCATAACCGTAACCTCTCCTGCCCATTTCAAAGGATTGGGCGCGGATATAACTTAGTATCGTATGCTCGCCCGGCCTTGTCGGCATATCGAAGAACGACAGCGAAACAATGGTATATACGACATTTAACAGAATAAAGGGTTTAATACTCGGTAAAGTGATTTTCCAGAATGTTTGCCAAGGCGAAGCTCCGTCGATAGAAGCTGCTTCGTAGATTGCCTTGTCAAGACGCTGCAATCCCGCTAAGAAGATGAGGATTTGAATTCCGGAAAACCACAGAACGATAATCAATTTTTCAAACAAAAGCGAAACCGGACGAGCGATAAATGTTGGCAAGTATTCGTTCATGAAATGGACGAAGGAACTGTTGGCAAGCATTGGGATGCTTGTTGCGCCTTGGCCCATCAATTCGCTGATGACCGGACCCGTGGATATAACCACTGGCAAGAAGAAGATTACCCGCCAAAAACCGCGAAGTTTGATTTTTTGGTTTAAAAGCATGGCTAAAAGCAAAGCGGCGGTAATCGAAAAAGGAACGTCAATAATGATTTCCGCCAAGTAATCAACCAAGATTAACGGAAAAACCGTATCTTCGAAAAAGGCGTAGCGAAAGTTATCAAACCAAATCCATTCTAATTTGATGTCCCCCGCATAAAACGTTGCGTGGTTGAACGAATAAAAGATGGCTTGCATCAAAGGAAAAACCGTAAACACGATTAAACCGATTAACCATAAACCAATAAAGAGATAACCGTTAAGCCACTCCCGGTGTTTTCTTTTTAGTTTAAACTTTTGCATCATTCTTTCACCTCCTTGGCTAAAACTTCAAAAGCATTTGGAGGTGTTGTTAAATAAGTGTTTTCCGTATAATTGATTCTTAGTTTTAATTGGTTGGTATATTCGATTTCCACAATTCCCGGACTTACCACGTTTCTTCTAACAATGCTAGAGTCGCCAATTAATTGATAAACCAGCAGATATGTCGAATATAATTCAATTATCGTACCTTTCCAATCCGAATAACGGGTGGAGAACAAGGAATTGCTGTTGGTGTATTTTAAATCACGGGCAGGAGAATTTGTTATTGTAAACGACGGATATGCCCCATAATCCAATAACCTTAATGTTTGATCTTCCAAATTGGCATAAAAGTTTATGCTGGTGGCATAGTAGTCAACATAACCTTTCAAAATGTACGGAATCAAAGGAACCGTGTCCGTATAAAGACTATAGTGATTGCTATACAAACTCATACCAAAATAACTGCTTAAATAAGGCCATAAATAACTGTTTGGAACATATAACCCAATCCGTAAATCTTTGCTTAAAGCATTCATCATTTCGATATAGGCATTGGCGCTGTCCAAGCGGGAATTGATCTCGCCATTTAAATAGGTTGAATAAAGTCTTGTTCCAATACCGTCAATCGCGAGGTTATTGATTTTTAGTTTTTGGTACTTTTTCAGGTTACTCTTGGCAATCTCTTTGGACGCAGTTGGATAAAGCAGCGAATAATTTTGATATAGTTCTGCTTCATCGTCGACATAATTCATTTTCAATCTTTGAATGGTTCTTGCAACATCGGTTCTGCTTGATGCGATACCTTTATCATAAGCAACCTGATAGTCGTTGTATAAATATACATGACTACCGTAATCGGTCAGAAACCCTTTAAATTCGGATTTCGAACCGACTTTTTTGTTGAATTTAATTTGATATGGCGTCGCCCCACTTAATCCTTTCTTGTTCCACCCCTTTAGAACCATTAAGATATTATCAATTTCATTTTCTTTTAGTTCGTTTAAAATGGTTTTCAATGCGTCAAGCGAAGTCAATGTAATGTTTTTGGTGCCGATTAAGGCTGGGACCGTTTCCGACATAATAACATCAAGCATTACCGAATAGTTTCCGTTTGAAGTTTTTTTCAACTGATTATTCGCCACCAAATAATTTTGATAAACCCGGGCAACACCGACGTAATCGGAATCATTTTCTTCCAACAACCAATAGTTTGCCGAAATATCCCCACAGGAACGGTACTTTTCCACCGTGCTGTTGACGCCGTAAAGGAGGAATTTGTTTCGCATGATGAAGCGCGGAGTCAAGAAATTGTAATTAATGTTAAGTGTCCCTTTTAAAGAAACAAACAGTTCCGCTTGCTCAGATCCCTTTTCCAAAATCGTAAGCAATCCGTGTTGATTAACTCCGTTAATTAAACCGTAAATCGGAGCCGATAACGTTTTTTCCGGGTTTAAGGAAATATTCTTTATGGCGGAACCAGTTCCTAAATCAGCGCCAAAATAACGCAAAGCAATTTGGCTGGTTTGGGATACCTCTCCGTAACGGATTAACGCCCCGCTACCGTCGGGGATAACCATATATCCCGGTTCTTCCGTTCCTTTGGTTGCCCCAAAAGCCGGAAGCAAATGCAAAGTCGACAATAGATGGATGTTTTCCGTTATCTCGGAATCGGGAACCCTTACAACAAGACCGTTATCATGCAAATCGATATATACTTTTAAAGTGATCTGGTATCTTTTGACATTGATGTCAAGTTTTACCCCGGTTGAGGTAATTGTTGAGTTTACCTCAGCATCGTAAGTATTGGGTTCGATAATATATAGGTCGGAATCATTATTGATTCGTGCTTGGTTGATGAAACAATACTGCGTATCGCCGTACGATTCGTTGGTTGTGTTGTAGAAGAAATATCCTATACCAACGGTGCTGGAAAGAAACGAAGCGTGATAAGGCGACGATACATCGTTTTTATCAATTTCATCCAAGCCGCTGCTCCAAACATAACCGCTTTCTTTGTTTTTTAGTTTGACAATATTTAACCGATCGTTGAAATACATTAAAAAGCGGTCATTTTCATGAATCAATTGGTCGAGGTTTCCTTTCTCATCCATTGTTTCAATTAACTTTACCCCTTTTTTAGGATTGACCGTTAAATCATCGACTTTGGTGTAACGGCTGGAAGTATAATAACCGGAATCGTAATCGCTGGAATTGAGGGCTTTTACAATTGTTTGGTTGGCGCTAAAGGCGTTAACGGTTAAAAGAACCGTCAAAGACAAAAAACTAAACCCTAAAACAATTAATACCAGTTTCTTTCTTTTAGCCATTGCTTAACACCTCGATTACCACTTCTTTGACAAAGTTTACCACTTGCGCCCCCAACATATAAAGCAAAAATCCAAATGCAACAAACAGTATCATTGTAATTAAAGTTATGAGGATATTTTTGTGGTTTTCTCGGAAACTCAGTTCCTGAACTTCTTTAATCATGATATATATCAATAAGAACGACCACGACCAAAGAAATACTTTTAAGGCTTGATAAATAAACTGTTCGTTTAAAGTCAAAATGTTCGAAAGGATAATGATAAAAGGATAAAACAAAATAATTGGCGCAAAAGAGCAAATCGTTGCGATGTATACGTCTTTGAATCTTCCGCACCCTTCGGTAATCGAACTGATCAAATAGTTGCAGATTACCCCAAGGAAAATCGGCATGACCGACAAGAAGAGGATTTTCACAATCGAAATGGTTTCGACGTCTTGAGGATTAAAGATAAATCCGGTATAAACATTGCCTAATACCATTTCAATATAGAAGATGAAGTAAAGTATTGTCGCAGCCAAAACAGACATTTTCTGATGCTTTTTGACTTCATAAAAGCCGTTAATCGGATGCTTAATGAATGTTCCGATATATAACACTCCATCAATAATTTTGACTTTTTTTGCTTTTTCGATTAATTGATGCCATTTTGTTGATACGTAGGCCAATAAAGCGGTTTTTCTTCCAATAAACAAAAACAAAGCTACGGCCAAAATACCGATAAAGATATATGTTCCGTAAGTCATAATCCAATTATTGCGTATTTCCCAAAACGCTTCGGAATACCCAACTGTATTTCCCGCCAAACGGAAATGGTATAAGGCCTCTTCGTACTTGGATTCCCGCAAATATGCATTTCCAAGTCCGTTATGGGCAAGGTCAAACATATTGTTGCGTTGCAAGACTTGTTCCCACGGAACTCTGCTTTCGCTGTACAAACCTTCTTGATAATAGTAAATCGAGGTATGAACCAAATCGGCAAACTCTGTCGGTTCAAACACCTGAAGATAGTCTTGTTGGTTTAAATGGTCGATGGCATATATCCGAAAGTTTTCGTCCACAACAAGCGACCTTGGATTGGCAAACAGACCGATATATTTGCCCGTTGGGTCTTTTCCCCCAAAAGCAAACAAAAGATTTCCTTCCGAATCGTATTCGTATATATATCCGTTTTCGGAGATTGTATAAATATTACCGATTTTTCCGACAAAACAGTCGTTGAAATCGTTTTGGTCAGACATCGTATCCGGGAACAAATTGTTTCCTGCAATATTCAATTTCTTTAAAGCATTACCGCTTAACCCTCGAGTAACGGTGTTGATAAGTCCGTCTTGGTTGATTGCCAAATTGGTCGGGGCAATCGGAGAACGAACCATTTTGGCTTTTTGGGCTTTGGTGGAAAACATAAATCTTATTACATAAGAGAAACTTGGCGTAATGTAGTTTGACCCGAAATAACCCAAAAATGCCCCTTCGCTGGTGATTTGGACAAGTCCGTTTGCGTTCCCTGCATCCACAATATACATGGTTCCCACGTCGTCAACCACAATCTTCGAGGGCCGAAAGATTGTTTGGGTGCCAAACAACGGATGATCCGGTTTTCCGAACTCTTGCAAGAGGCTTCCGGAGGAATCAAATATAAAGACCTTTTGGGCATCATAATCAGCTGCATATACCAATCCGTCACCGGTAGCAAATACGCCTTCCGGTTTCTGAAGAATACCTTCGCCAATTTGGTAAGCATTTTTTAAAGTTTTATCAAATACCAGGATTCGTTTGTTTCCCGTATCAGCTAAATAAAACAATTTGTTTTGTGGTTCGTAATATATATCTTCCGCTTTGGAAAAGCCGTTTGTATCACTGTTTGTGACATTGATGGTATAGATAATTCGGTTCGGCAAATACGCATCCTGGGTAGGGACGATTTCGCCTTGGTTATTTGTTGTCCAGGTGCGGTAGGCAACCCCATTGTCCGAAGCATTTGTTTGAAGCGGAATTGACAAAAAGAAACAAGTAAAGAGAATAATCAATATTTTCTTCATCGGCATCACCTATTTGATTCCCGAATGAGCCATTGTGTCCATGACTTTGCTTTGGACAATGATGAAGAAAACCAGATTAGGCAAAAACATTAGCAGAGCTGCCGCCGCAGCCATTCCCTGCCCGGCCACCGTGGAATTGGTTGCCAAGGTGGACAAATAGAAAGCAAGCGTGCGTTTGGATTCGCTCGTCACAAATATGCTGGAGGTTTCGACATTGTTCCAAAATGTTTGGAAAGCCAAAATTCCTACCGTGGCTAAAGCAGGTTTGATTAATGGAATAATCACCCGCAAATAAACCTGAAAGTCGCTAGCGCCGTCAAGTTTAGCTGCTTCGAGAAGTTCTTGTGGAACTTGGTCGATAAATTGCTTAACCAAGAATAAACCCACCGGAAAAGCAAGGAGCGGCAAAATATGGGCAAACATCGTGTTGGTAATGCCGGTTGTCGCAATCGTCAAATACCTTGGAATAATTACTGCAACCGGAACAAACATCAAAGCCATTTGATTGATTTTAAAGAGCGGCTCTTTGAGTTTGAATTTTAATTTGCTTAAAGCATAACCCGATATCGAAGTTATAAAGATGGTCGCAATTATACCGACGGCTGTAACCATAATACTGTTGAAAAGATAGCGGCTAAACGGAATGCCGGATGCTGAAGTTTCGCGGAATAGATTTACAAAATTGTCCAAAGTAGGATTTTTCGCATAAAACTTTGGCGGCCACTCAAACAATTCGTTCATCGGCTTTAAAGCATGAGCGAAAATAAAGAGAATCGGCAAGACCATAATCAAAGCAAGCGGAATCAAAATTAAATAGAATTTGACTTGACTCTTATCGAAACGGTCGGGATTGATTTTTGTGCCTCGATATGACATATATCTACCCTCCTTAATCGCGGGTACCGAATAAGCGATAACTTATCCGTGATACTAACATTACTAATAGAAGCAAGATAACCGAAACCGCCGCGGCATACCCCATTTCATATTGAATAAAACCGAAATCCTCAATATGGTTATAAATCAACTGCCCGGCATATTGAGGGGTTGGGTTGGAACCTGTAAGTTGAACGCCGATTGCGCCGGCACTAAAAGTTGAAACAACCGCCATGACGGCCCCGAAAAGCATCTGAGGTTTCATCATGGGAATCGTTATATAAATAATTTCTTGGAAACGGTTTTTGAGTCCGTCAATATAAGCAGCTTCATAAAGTTCGGAATTGATGTTCAAAACCCCAGAAAGCATTCCTAGGAATCCTACTCCCAAGCTTCCCCAAAGCGATACAACAATCATGATTCCCAAAATATACTGAGGAGATTGCAGCCATTGAATCGGCTCGTTGATTAAACCCAAGTTAAGAAGCGTGTTATTCAAATAACCTGCTTCGTTCCCTGAGAATATTACCCGCCAAAGGACTGCCATGGCAATACCCATGGTCATTGACGGCGTGTAAAGAATAATAGCCAAAACCGTTCTCGGCCGGTGCGGAATCTGAGCCAAACACCAGGCAAGGAAAAACGACAAAATATATCCCCCGGGTCCGACAATCAAGGCAAACTTGATGGTGTTGGGCAGTACTTGTTGCATAAATACTTTGTCTCGGGTAAACAGATATATATAATTTTTAAACAAAACAAATTTAGGAAAATTGACGCTGTCAAATTGTGTTAACGAAAGCAATATCGCCATTAATATCGGAACAATGATAAAAACGGTAAAAAGCAATATATACGGCAAAAGGAAAAGAAAAGCATTTCTTTTTTCAATTTGATAGACATTTAATCTTGGCTTTTTATCTGCGTTTTCCATGGCTACTCCTTTTGCTTCAACCATTCATCGATATTGTAAATGGTTGGAACAAGATAATCCTTTACCTTTTTGCCATTTTTCATATAACCGAACTCTTCCATCTTCCGGGCAATTTCCCGGTTAGCCTCAATCACCGCATCACTCAAAGCAATTCGCGGATTGGCTCCGTTAAAGACAATTTTACTAAAGGCATCGCTGATGGAACGTTCGACCATGTAAGCAGCCGGAATCCGCGATGCTTCCACCGCCCACTCCCATTGAGCTTCGATAACCTCTTTGTGTGCTTGTTTAATCGGTAGATTTCTAAACGCTTCGTTATTGGCGCTAAACCACATGTACTCTTCGCCATACATGCTTTGCAAAGCAACGATGAACTCGGTTTGTACTTCGGTGGACATCCACCATTTAACGAATTCAAAAGCCTGCTGTTGCTTTTTGCTTTGTTTAAACATCGTGATGCCCTGGCTTCCGGCGGGTGCATAGCGCAAGATTTCGCCGTTATCCGTTTCAACACCCGGATGAAGAGCCAAATCCCAGTTCCCTTGTATTTCCGGTGCGGCCACCAAGAGTTGCAAATAAGTTGCCGAGTTGGCGATCCCAATCGGAAGCGTTCCGTATCGGAAAGAATTATAAAAGTTGGTTACTTCTTGAGGAATGTTATATATAATGAATAAATTCGTCATGAACTTCAAAGCGGTAATGTTAGCTTCGCTGTCAAGGGTTGTGGACATGCCGTCTTCCGCATACAAATTTTCACCGAATTGATACAAGAACGGAAGCGTAGCCACGAACGGCTTCAAACCGGTGAATGAAGACAGCGGTTCATAAAAGTTTAAACCCAGTCGCTGAAGCTGTGGAAGAATTCCGACTACGTCGTCCCAAGTGGATGGTACTTTTATTCCTTGGTCGGTTATTAAGTCCTTTCGGTAGAAAAGCACCCAGAAATCTTGGGTTTCCGGAATACCGTATACTCCCTTGTCATAGACATACGGTATGATGGCGCCTTTGGTCATGGTGGACACCATTTCATCGAAACCGTCAAAGGCTCGCAAATCCACGGTCATGCCGCGGATGGCAAGATCGTACGGTATCCAGTTGCTTATTCCCATCGCCACATCCGGCAAATCGTTGGAAGCATTTGCTAAAACTAATTTATTTTCGTCAGGCATGATGGAAAACTTAACCTTCAACCCTGCATCATCCACCATCTTTTGCATGATTTCGATATACTGTCTGCTGCGTCTTACCCAAACTTCGATTTCGTCGTCTTCAACCTTTGTGACTGCGTACTCTTCATTGAAGAAGGATAGGAAAAACCGTTTAATGCCTTCCCAAATACGGACGAAAATATTGGCTCTAGGACGCGGAAGTTTGGCTCCTTGCCCTAACAGATATATTTTTTCCAGTCCCAAAGGGTTTTGGTAAAACTTGAGCATGGTGTTACCCAAATACTCGGCTACCGATGCTTCGCCATCGGTAAATTGAGTTAAGCGGTTAGGCAGTTGATTTGGTTCTTCAGCCAGCTTTTTTAACTTCTTGGTTGCCATTTTAAGAAGCGAAAATTCGCTTGAACCGTTTTTCTTATCAGAGAAAGTATTTCCGTATTCGATGATATTTTGAATTTCATCGCTCCAAGTGATTAAATCGCTTTCGATATTAGGCAAATACTTGGTTATAACCCAATCGCGGTATTGGTCGGCTTTTCCGCCCGTCAACCGTTTTATTTCTAGCGATAAATTTTGCATCTCTTTCGTGATGCGTGCGATTTCCTCAATGATGAAGCGATACGGTTCCAAACTGCAAACCAAAGTCAAAGTGTTTTTGCCTTCGGTTAAATAGAAATAAAATTCTTCTTCATCGTTATGCAACACCTCGTTTTTCCACCTTTTGGTGTACATAAACGGATAATTCAAAAGTTCTTTGAAAGGCATTTCGCCATTAACCAAAATACTTCTAAACGTTGGCATATCGAGCATGCCGTATTGGATATACTTAAAACCGATATTGTATAAGCCGGTTTTCGGAACTTCGATTTCCCAAGTTATGGCTTGTCCGCCTTTGTTCCAAGCATCATGGGCAACCACATTCAATAAACGTTTTGTCGTATGATAGTTTGGAGCTGCGCTTGGATCGCGTTCCGAGGCGATGCGAATCGCAACATCGTTTTTAAGCGAAATATATTCCGGTTCAAAAGTAATTAATTGATCAAACTTTGGCGTATCTTTAGGGATGCTTGCCAAATATTCTTGATAATTCAAAAGTTGTTTTTTCCCGGTTAAGGTGATTTTACCAAATTGCATCTTGCCGGTATTAAGACCTAAAGTGATTTTGTTTAAGCCTTTTTTAAAGTAACACGCTAAGGTACCTTGATGCAAACGGCTTCCGTCATAAATCATTCCGTATCCATCAGAGTAGCGATACCATTTATCGGTTTTTTTCGAGGAAGGAACAATTTCGTTTTGATAACGGTCTTTTTTGAATTCATTGGTGGTCGGCTTCCAATTGCCCCGAAAAGCGATTTGACGGGCTTCATAATACTGATACTCGTCATTTATCAGTAAAAAACCTTCCGAGTCCCCGGTTTGAAAGGAAGCAAAATAGTAATCGATATATATGTTGTACAATCCCGCAGTCGGAATATCGAGGATTAAATCTGCGGATTGTTTGTTTTCCAATTCCAAAACAGATGTTTCATAAGATAAAAGCGGTTCTTTTAAAAGAGAGGTGTCGGACAGGATATCCGGAATCGAATATTTCAAAACATCGATATTAGCCCAAGCGGATTCATACGTGTTTAAAAAACTTGAATAGTTGCTTTCGCCTTCATTATTCAAGAGATTATTTGGTGTGTTTTTAGGGATGTTGTTTTCTGCTTCCGCATACGGATGGTATTGGGAAGAAAAAAATAACACCGTACTTAAAGAAAAAAACGTTATTAGGAGTAAAAATAATGACTTTTTCATATTCACCTCTAATAGAAGAGGAGGGCGGCTTGATTAGTCCGCCCCCACTTTAATTTAATTCAAGCCCAAATCTTGATAAGCTTGTTGTACCTGTCGATTGAGTTCGGCGCTCCAAATTGAGGCAAGTTGTTCGGCTTCCATGCTCCAGAATCCTTGCGTATCCGCATTCTCATAAACCCAGGTCCAGAAAGCATTATAGCCCGGTAACCATTTATCGCAATCAGGAACTCCATCATGGATTAAATCGATAATTGCTTTTAATCCGTAATATGGGGAAGCATCTAGATCGTCTTTGATTTGTTGCCATACTTCAGGATAATCGGCAACCGGATACATTGTAACGGTTTGGTCGAGATCTTTCATGATTTGCAACCGTGCGTTCCAACCGTCGCGACCAAAGGACATCCATTTTACGAGTTCATATGCTTCTTCAGGGAATTTGGTTTTACTGGAGACGCACATATAGTCAAGGATGATTGGCATTTTTTGTCCTTGAGTCCCTCCTGGGAAAGGATAGAATTGGACATCGATATTGCGGGAGGCAAAGTCTTTCATGACAGTAACTGCTTGCCACGAACCTTCGATACCGAACAGAACTCTACCTTCGCCGAAAGGATAAGCGGAAGGATTGCCGAATTCAATTTGTTTTTCTTCTTCGGACAATTGTTCAATCCAACGGTTGGCAAAGAAGAGATCGGTCTCTTTACGGTATTTAATCCAAAGCGGATTTTCGTAATTGAAGCTTGTGCCGTTCCAAGTGTCATACCCCAAAGATGTATCGTCTTGAGGAGGCATGATTTGTTCGAAACCAAGCGTTCCGACACCGCCGTTTGGCGCAAACCCGTTAATACCATAAATGGTTTGACCGCCTAACTGAGTATTTGCATGAGTAGAAACGATATTTTTAAATTCTTCATAAGTCCAGTTGACCCCAGGGTCGCCGGTCAATTGGCGCAGAAGCGTTAAATTGACAAGCATTCCTTTGACGAATTGATAAGAAGGGACAGCTAAACGTTTGCCATTGTAAATGCCAGTTTGGGCAATCTTTTCGTAGACCAGTTGAGTATCGGGGTCTTTGTTCCAATAACTGGATACATCCCGAGCAATTCCCGCCGCAATCACATTTGGCACATTATCTGTTACAAAGACATCGGGAAGCGTTCCCGCTTGACTTGCTTTGATTAAGTTTTCCGTAAAGACATTACCGGTACCGGTAATCGTTGTATCACGCAAAACTTTAATATGAGGATATTTGGCCATAAAGGCATCAATCATGGCTTGTTCCAATGTGGCATCGCCCCAAGAGGCGAAGGTGAGGGTAGTTTTCTTTTGTTCGTCGCCCCCATTGTTACCGTTACCACACCCGACAAGCGCAAAACACGCTAACAGCGTTAAAACAAATAAGATATACCTTTTCATTTTAACCTCCTTTACCGACTAAGAGATAATGAATGTTCCGGATGGAGCGGATAAATCAGAATCAAGAGTATTGACGCCGTCGCCGATTGCTTGGAGTTTGGCATAATAGCTTCCTGCAGGCAAGTCTAATTCGGTTAATGGAATTAACCCGCCATTAACTACTGTAATAACTTTAACTTCGGTATCTTCAGTGTTATAGATATATGCTTTAAACAATTCTCCCGCTGTTGCGGCCCAAGCAGTATATAAATTGGTTTCTTCTATAATTTCTGCAACAAATCCAACCGGTGTAGCTAGTTTTTTAGGTTCTCCGGGTTCATTGGACGGAACAATGAAGTTGGCACTAGGAGCTGATAAATCGGAATCAAGATAATTTACTCCATCGCCGATTGCTTGGAGTTTGGCATAATATGTTCCGCCAGGCAAACCAAGTTCTTCAAACGGCGTATTTTGGCCGTTGGTTACCGTTAAAGTTTTTACTTCTTCGTTTTGTTCATTGTAAATGTATAGCTTATAACCTACCGCATTTTCAACATGAGCCCATGCAGTATATAAATTTGTATCGCCCATATTGTTTGCCACAAGACCTACGGGAGTTGGAAGCTTTTCCGGTTCCTCTTCAACCCACGGGGTTGCTTTGAGGGCACTGATTTGCACAATGCAGTCTCCAATATTCGTATTTTCGCTTTCAACACCAAATTGAATTGACACAGGGAATTGGGCTAAAGCTTCAACAGTTACTTTGACTTTGATTTCGTTTAAGCCTTCAACGATATCTATGACATTATTGTTAACGGTAATTTTTCCCGCTTTATTGGAATTTAGTTCAAAAGTCAAGGCGAAAGTTCCGCCATTTTCTAACGGCAAACTGTAGTAGAATACTTGTGCAGCAAACCAACAGCTTCCTGCAGGTTGGGTAATCGTAAGGTTCAATGTAGCGTTGTCGATTGTGTAAATAACAGTACTTGGTGTGCCAATCCAGCCACCCAAGTCATTCCAAATCACAAATTTGTTCGGATTGGTTTTGGCATCTGCTTCTTCAGCAATCCCGCTTTCTAGATATAGGGATTCCGCAGTGATGGTTCCTAATATATTGTCCGGATCCGCATATACAGGTTCTTCTCCTTCTTCGTCTTTTTCAATTTTAACTTCCAAAATGGATAAAACAATATCTCCAACCGGACCGTCGTTTGCAGTTCCGAAAGTTATTCCGAAAGTAAAAGCTTGTTTAGCGCCAACTGTAATCGGAATTTCCAAGTTATTTTCACCTTCAACTAGCGGTACATCAACTCCGGCAATTGAAATTTTTCCTGCTTTGTCGGATGTGATTTTGATATTAACAACAAAGCTTCCGCCTTCTTCAAACGGTAAAGTGGTGTAGAACACTTGATTGGCCCAGAAGTTAGGGTTTTCGTTTTGTTTTACATCAATAGTTAAAACGCCGTCAACATATGTATAGTTCAAAGTTGTTACAGGTCCGATTCCCCAAGATGCATCCGAAATATTCCAAATGTGCCATTTATTTGGATTCTTTTTGGAATTTTCTTCGCTTCCGATACCGGTTGCATCATATGCTACCTCATCGCTTGGAGTACCGAAAAGATTGTCCGGATCTGCATACACTACATCGTCTTTAACGGTAATGGCAGGATTGGAAAGTTTCAACACAATGTCGCCAACAGGGCCTATGTCTGCTGTTCCCGCTTGAAGAGCTAAAGTAAATGCTTCTTTGTCGTTTACAGTAATTGTTACTTCCACGAGATTATCGCCTTCCACCAAATCAATTGCTTCCCCCGCAACCATAATCGTTCCGGCTTTGTTGGAGTTAATGGTAAGAGTTAAAACAAATTGACCCCCTACTTTGAATGGAAGAGTTGTGTAGAACACTTGGTTAGCCCAAAAGTTAGGATTTTCGTTTTGTTTAATGTCGATGGTTAAGACGCCATCAACATATGTGTAAACCAAATCGGTAACAGGGCCGATTCCCCAAGCCGCATCCGAAATATTCCAAATGTGCCATTTATTTGGATTCTTTTTGGAATTTTCTTCGCTTCCGGCACCGGCTGCATCATATGCGACTTCATCGTCTGGCGTACCGAATAGATTGT
>DUPC01000008.1 GCA_012838545.1 Acholeplasmataceae bacterium | reverse complement strand
CGTTACACTAGGGAGTATGATTTATTGATGGAGCAATTAAACCAGGAAAATGATAAGGTAAAAATAGCTTTAATTCAAGAAATGATTTGTTCAAAACCAGTAAGAAAAATATCGAGCAAAAAGAAAACCGCTTTAACACCTGAAGTTGAACAAAGAATCAAAGAAATGGTTGAAATTGATGAAGAAAGAAACAAGAAACTCGGTCCTAATAAACAACAACTAACTGCTGCTCATATTTTTCGTAAATTAAAGGGAGAAGGTTTTACTGTTAGTGAGTCAACAATCAGAGCTTATTATCGCAAGTTAAAAGATAAAACCAAAGAATGCTTTATCAAACAACATTATGAATATGGTCAAGTAGCTCAATATGACTTTCATCAAGTCAAAGTGGTTATTGATGAGAAATTAAGAATTTATCACCAAGCAACCTTCTCCTTGCCTAAATCAAACATCAAATTAAGTATGTTGTTTAGGAATGAAAATATGGAGTCCTTTATCACAAGTTTGGTACAGGCTTTTATGTTCTGTGGAGGCGTTGTTCGAAAAATCGTGTTTGACAATATGAGTACAGCAGTTAAGCGCTTCTGTTTTAAAACCGGTAAAGAGAAAGAATATACGGATGACTTAATTAAGGTTAGCAACTATTATGGATTTGCAATTGAAACATGCAATCCTAGGCGTGGGAACGAAAAAGGACATGTGGAAACTGGCGGTAAAGAAATCAGACGTAATTTGTTTTGTTTGAAATATGAATTCGATAGTGAAGAAGAATTGTTTGATTATTTTGAAAAGGAATTAAAGAAGTATAATCAACCTTTTTTGGAAGAATTTAAAAAAGAACAAGAATATTTTCTTCCACTTCTGGTACATCCATATGAATTGGGACGTCTTCAACATTCTAAAGTCAATAAATTAGCTTTAATATCAATTGATGGCAATTTTTATTCGGTTCCTGATTGTTATGTGGAAAAAAAGGTATTATGCAATGTTTATTCCAATCAACTTATGGTTTATGATGATAAAAACAATTTGATTGCCCAACATGCAAAAAAAGATGGAAAAGGAGAGTATTCCATCAATATCCTTCACTATATTGAAACGCTCCTCAAGAAACCTAAAGCCTTACCAAATTCTTATGCACTTAAGCAAGCACCAGAGTTTCTTCAATCCATCTTCAATCAATATTTTAGCACAAATCCTAAAGAATTTCTACTGTTTTTGAAAAATATTGAATCGTTCGATGAATTATCCAAATATGGTTTTAAAAATGCCGAAATTAAGGAAATAATCAACAATGATTTCGGAAATGGATTAAGCGATATCGATAAGGTAAGCCTGAATCATTTACACTTAACTTCTCACTTGTTTGGTCAGGAGGTTGTCAATGAATAAGATTCAAAAACTTGCCAATCGTTTAAGATTGCCCTATATCAAAAATTATTATCAGGAAGCAATCAATGAAGCGCTTGACCAACATTTCAGCTATGAACAATTCTTAGAATACCTTTTAACACAAGAAAATGAAGGCAGAGATCGCAATAGTATCGAAAAGCGCATAAAGAGTGCTAAATTCCCCTATCTCAAATATTTGACTG
>DUPC01000058.1 GCA_012838545.1 Acholeplasmataceae bacterium | reverse complement strand
ACATGGCTGAAAAAGTCATGGAACTTGGTTGGGAAGATGTTTCAGATGTTCTCCTTGCCTTGAATGATTCAACAATTATCCGTGTTGTCATTGCCGATTTGATCTATAATGCGCTTGAAAGTGCAGACCTAGAAGAATGGGCATCCGACTGGTTAGTTGGTCAAACAGGTGCAAATGAAGCCGCTCCAAAAGCAGATTGGGAAGATGAAATCACATTACTTGCTAAGATGATTGATGTTGCTAATCGGTTAGAATTAACTGAAAAGGCAATTGAACTTGATGACATCGTTCTTGGCGATGAAATCAACATCAACGCAGGTAGCAATCCTGATTACGATCCAGCTGATGATGGATACGGACTCAAACAATTGCTACAAATCATGAACTACTCGAAAGTGTTCACACTCGGCAAAGCTGAAGGCGGATACACCGGAATTTACCAAGTTCTTAATGACTTCTTCTTCGGCGGTGACGAACCAATTATCGACACTACCAAACCTCTTGGTGAAGTAGACGATAATAATGTTGCTTGGGATACGGAAATTGAAGTTCTAATCGACCTACTCGCAACTGTTAAATTACTTGGTTTGATGGAAGGCGATATGGCTGAAAAAGTCTTAGATCTCGATTGGACAGATATTGAAGATGTCTTAGGCAATATGAACAACTCAACTATCATTCGCGTGGTTCTTCCAGACCTAATCAACAACGCATTAGTTACAGCCGGAATGGATGAGTGGGCATCTGTTTGGTTAACCGACCAAACCGGAGCTAACTCAGCACTCGGAAAAGAAGTATGGGCTGAAGAAATCACCTTACTAGCTAAACTAATCAATGTTGCCAACGGTCTCGGATTAACTGACGGCAGCGATATTGAGCTTGACACAATCGAATTAGGCAACACAGAAGTTAAACACGCAGGAAACGATGCAACATATGATCCAACAACTGACACAGTCGGACTCAAACAATTGCTACAAATCATGAACTACTCGAAAGTGTTCACACTCGGCAAAGCTGAAGGCGGATACACCGGAATTTACCAAGTTCTTGATGACTTCTTCTTCGGTGGCGACGAACCAATCATTAAAGCTACAAAACCTCTCGGCGTAGTAGTGGTTGATGGTTTTGCTTCGATTGAAGAAGCTTGGGATACTGAAATCGATGCCTTGGTTGTTTTGGTTAAAGAAGTACAAGACAATGGATTAACCACAGGCGATTTGGCCGATGCCTTAACAGACCTAACCTGGACAGCTACAGCGGGCGTACTTGATGCTCTCAACGGTTCGACAATTGTTCGCAGCGTATTGCCAGATCTTGTATACAACGCACTCGAAAGTGCCGGTATGGAAGAACGGGCAGGCGAATGGTTGATAGACCAAAAAGGCGCAACCGGAGTTGTTGCTCCATTCGCTGAATGGAAAGCAGAAATTCCTCGTTTAGCTAAACTCATCAGTATCGCAATCGAATTAGGCCTTGATGCTACTAGCATGGATCTAGAAACAATGTCTTTAGGCAAAGACGTACTAGTCCATGCTGGTACCTCTGCCGTATACAATCCTGACGTTCACGGTTTTGGACTAAAATAATTGCTCCAAATCATGAACTACTCGAAACTCTTTACCCTCGGCTCAGCCAGCGGTGGAACATACACAGGCATTTACGATGTTGTCAATAACTTCTTCTTCAATGTTGACGATCCGCTTGTTGCTTCAACTAAGCCACTTGGCGTAGTAGCAGACAATAAAGCTGATTGGGACCTTGAAATCGAAGCATTGATCGACCTAGTCGACACCGTAAAAACTAAAGGTTTACAAGACGGCGACATGGCAACGAAGTTGACCGACTTCGCATGGACCGACACCGCTTCCGTACTTGATGCACTCAACAATTCCACAATTGTCAGAAGCGTTCTTCCTGACCTCGTTTACGATGCTGTCGAAAATGCCGGTATGGAAGAATGGGTTGGCGACTGGTTGATTGATCAAACCGGTGTGGACGGAGTCGTGGCTCCATTCGCTGAATGGGAAGCAGAAATTCCTCGTCTAGCCAAACTAATCAGTGTTGCGATGGAATTAGGCCTTGATGCTAATAGCATGAACCTAAAAGATATCGAACTTGGTCAGGGATTGGCTATGCATGCGGGCGACGATCCTGAATACAATCCAGCAACAGCTCACCCTGCGGGATTGCAACAATTGTTGCAACTTATGAATAGTAGCAGTGCCTTCATCCTAGGTACTGCTACCCCTGAGGGGGCTTACACCGGTTTGTATAAAGTAATCAACGATTACTTCTTTGCAGGTGACGATGCCATCATCATATCGCAAAAATCTCTCGGCATTGTCGGTGACGACAAAGCTGATTGGGACGATGAAATTAATGCCTTGATTACACTCCTTGTCGACATTCGCTCGAACAACTTAGCCGATGCCGATATGGCGCAAGTCTTGAAGACTAAACCAAAAGAAAATATCTCTCAACTTTTAGGCAATCTCAACGAAACCACGATTGTTCGGGTTGTTATTCCTGATTTAATCCATGATTCCTTAGTTGCATCCAATGCAACCGATTGGGAAAACATTTGGTTAACCAACCAAGTTGGCAATAACCCAGTTGAACTGAAAACCGAATGGCAAGCTGAATTTGCAGAACTTGCCAACGTTATCTCCTCATTCAACGTTTTGGGCGACATGGGCAGCCTCGATGTTATGGCCAAGACCGGCGATAATTACGATGTTAACTTGACTGTCCTCGAAGGCGCCTTGTTATCGATGAATAACGGTAACATCTTCAAGTTACAACCTATGGGCGGTATATTGGAAGATGCACTTGACGGCGTGGGAATTGCGGGTGTTCAGGTAACTAACTACCCAACAACCAAGGTTCAATGGGAAGACGAAATCACCGACATCTTTGCGATGATCGAAAATATGCGTGAAGTCGGTTCGCTTGACACAAGCGCCATCAAGACTAAAGCCGAAACTACCGGCTCTATGCTCAACTTGATGAAAGAAACTACTATGCTTGGCGGAAGTGTCTTCGACGAAGTCGTTGACTCATTCATCACGAGAACTGATTACTACAAGGATGCAGATAACCCTAACGGTATCTTCGATGACCAATATCTAACCGATATGAAGGCATGGACGCAATATGATTGGGAAGATGAACTTGCAGTAGTCGGTGAATTTGAACTAGATCAAGAAACGCAATCTGGAAGAATGATTGACAAAATGGCAACATCCGCTCTACTTCTTCCATTGATTACCGATGAAGCCAACAAGCACATCGCAAGAGTCAATGCAGAACTTGTGGAGGCGTTTGGACCGCTTGCTCCATCTTTAGAACTTCTAGACGAAACAGAAGTATTGGTTCGTTCCAACACGACCACTTGGGAACGCGAAATCAGAGCTCTTGAAGCCGTAATTGATCAAATCGATGCAGGTACATTCCCTGGCAACTTTGACTTAGATGAAGACGACAAGACCGACGGAAGCGGAAACACCACAATTGGTTGGTATATTTGTTATCAAATTAACAATCTAGCATAAAAGGAAATAGAGATAAAGAAAATGGGCTGGTTGCATGGCAACTGGCCCATTTTTCCTCTTTTCGTTTTATTTGACAAAAATTATTTTCTTTGGTATAATCTCTAAGTATTAGACTTACTATAGTTCTATAGAGAATTATGGCGGAAGGAGAGAATCAAATGAAAACAGGAATACATCCACAATATCATAAAACCAAAGTAACCTGTATTTCGTGTGGAAATGAATTTGAAACCGGTTCAACCAAAAAAGAAATCCGTGTTGACACATGTTCTAACTGTCACCCGTTCTTTACCGGCGAACAAAAATTTGTTCAAGCTGCCGGTCGAATTGATCGATTCATGAAACGCGCAAGTTATGCTAAAAAAGAAACCAAATAACATCAAGAAATACGAAATAAAGCAAACGATTCAGTAGCAATTGTTTGCTTTCTTTTTTTATTTTCCCTTTTCTTGTGGTATACTATTAAAAGATATTAAAAGAAAGCAGGTAATGAAATGAAAACGAGATTAGAAAAATTTGCCGGACTTGCGGTAAAAGTGGGAGTCAATGTTCAAAAAGGACAATTATTGGTAATTAATGCACCGGTTGATGCCAAGGAGTTTGTGCGCTTATTGGTAAAAGCAGCTTATGAAGCCGGTGCCGGCAATGTCATGGTACGTTGGAATGATGCAATTGTCAATAAAGAATGGTATTTGCATGTCGATGAAACCGAACTTGAAGATGTCAAAAGCTGGGTTATCGATCAATTGAAATATGTAGTCGATAAGGGCGGCTGCGTTATCAGCGTAACTTCGCCTAATCCGGGTCTATTGAAAGACGTTCCGGGGAACCGTTTGCAAAAGGCATCTCTTGCAGCTTCCAAAGCTACCAAGTTTTATTCCGAACATATGATGGCCAACAAGGCCCAATGGTTGGTGATTGCGGCGCCGAACGGAGATTGGGCGAAAAAAGTATATCCTGATCAAGAGGAAAGCGTTGCGTTAGAAAAACTATGGGATGCGATTTTAACCGCTTCCCGGGTGCTTGAAACCAACGATCCGGTTGCGGAATGGAATAACCATATGGATAAAATGGCTAGAAATAATGCGATTTTAAACGGACACCGTTTTAAAAAATTGTATTTTAAAAACAACTTGGGAACGGACCTTTCGATTGAACTTGTGAAAGACCACATTTGGGCCGGCGGAGGCGAAACATCCGTCAACGGTGTTCCTTTTGCCCCAAATATTCCAACCGAAGAAGCTTTCACAATGCCATACAAATATGGCGCCAACGGAAAAGTGGTTAGCACGAAACCATTGAATTATCAAGGAAAATTGATTGAGGATTTTTATTTGGTGTTTAAAGACGGTAAAGTCGTCGAATTCGATGCCAAGAAAGAAAAGGAAGCGCTCGCCAATTTGCTTGATACCGACGAAGGAAGTAAGTACTTGGGTGAAGTTGCCCTTGTTGAACACGATTCGCCGATTTCCAATACTGGAATCCTTTTCTATAATACCCTATTTGACGAAAACGCATCGTGCCATTTAGCCCTTGGCGCATCATACGCCATGAACGTTAAAGACGGTACAACGCTAACAAAAGAAGAGTTGGAAAAACGAGGAGCCAATCAATCATTAATCCATGTCGACTTTATGTTTGGTTCCGCTGACATGGAGATTGTCGGCGAAAAAGCAAACGGGGAAAAAGTTGTAATCTTTAAAAACGGCAATTTCGCCTTTTAGGAGGAGAAAGTGGAAAAAGTTCAAAATTTAATCGATTTTATTCATCAAAGCCCAACACCTTATCATGCGATAAGAACAATCACCCAACGCTTGGAAAACGCCGGTTTTACGGAATTAGCCGAAAATAAGCCTTGGAACGTAAAAAGTGGGGGTAGTTATTATGTGGTCCGAGACCAATCCTCTGTAATTTGCTTTAAAATAGGCCTTAAATCGGATTTTAGAGGGTATCGCATAGTCGCCAGTCACTCCGACACGCCGGGGTTCAAACTAAAGCCTAACAGCACCCTTGAAAATCCTCATTACATGAAATTCAATACCGAAGTGTACGGCGGACCGATTTTTTCGACTTGGATGGACCGTCCCTTGGGGATTGCGGGAAGAGTGTATAGAAAAACCGAAAAAGGATTAACCTTGGAACTTGTCGATTTGCCCGATGTTTGTTTAATCCCGAATTTGCCGATTCATTTCAATCGGGAAGTAAACAAAGGAGCAGAACTCAACCCTCAAGTGGATATGCAGGCGATTTGGTCCACCAAAGGTGCTTCGGGAAAATCCGACTTTAATGCTTTGATCAATAAAAATGATATTATCAGCCACGATTTGTTTTTGTATAACCGCGAAAAAGGGAGAGTTTTAACTTCGGGTGATTTATTCGTAAGTCCTAGAATCGATAACTTGGAATGCGCCTATACCACTTTGGAAGGTTTCTTAAACGCTGAAAACGAAAAAGATATTTTAGTCTATGCTTGTTTCAACCACGAAGAAATCGGCAGCGCAACCAAACAAGGGGCAGGTTCGACTTTTTTGAAAGACGTGTTGGAACGGATTGGTTATGCGTTTAACAAAACTTGGGAAGAACAAAAAATCGCTTTAGCCAATTCGGTCCTTGTTTCGGCGGACAATGCCCACGCTATTCACCCTAATCGCGGGGAAAAATTTGATCCGACTAATTTTGTCAAAATGAATGAAGGAATCGTTATCAAGCACAGTGCGCGCCAAAGCTACACAACCGATGCTTTTTCCACTGCTTTATTTCAGGAAGCCTGCAAAAAAGCAAATGTGCCATATCAAGCCTTTGCCAATAGATCCGACGAACGGGGCGGAGGAACGCTGGGTGCAATCAGTTCCAGCCAAGTAAGCATCACTTCCATCGATATTGGGCTTGCACAGCTTGCCATGCATTCCGCTTTGGAAACCGCCGGCACAAAAGACGTTATATATATGATTAAAGCCATCCAATCCTTTATGGGGATGGAATACTTCGTCGAACAACCTAATTGGCTATTAAAATAAATAATTTAATAAAAATAAAAAACTCTACATCTGAACTGCACCCCAAATGTTGGACACATGAAAATGTGATATAATACCAACATAAAGGGGTGCTTTTCTTATGCCTAAACCCAAAGGAAGAAAACCCAATTTAGATAAGAAAGTTGAAGAAAACTTAATTGCTAAAGTTCAACGTCTAGAAATGGAGAACGCCTATTTAAAAAAATTAGCAGCTTTAATTCAGGAAGAGGAAAAAAAACAAATGAAATCAAAGTAAGAGCTATTCTAGAATTAAAGCTAGAACAAAACTACGAAATCCTCCCTTTTTTAAAGATTGCCAAAATGTCAAAATCAACGTTTTACTATGTCAAGAAACAATAAAATAAAGAAGACAAGTATCAAGAAGTTAAAGTATTAATCAAAGAAATCTATCATCAAAATAAAGGAAGATATGGATATCGTGGAATCACTTTAGAATTTAGAACTAAACATAATCTAGTAATAAATCATAAAACAGTATCAAAACTCATGAAAGAACTTGATTTAGCGTGCAAAATACGAATAAAGAAGGATAAATCATATAAAGGTGAGATGGGAAAGATAGCTGACAATCTATTACTTGATTAAGTAGTATATCCGAACAAAAATGAAACCAGTATGTACGAAACTTTAAAGCAACTTCACCAAACGAAAAATGATCAACAGATATAACAGAGTTTAATGTCAATTTAACAAAGATCTATCTTTCACCGATTATCGTTTAGCATTTCTAAAACGCCAAATCTCAAGCTGGTTATGGACATGCTTAACAAAGCACTGGAGGATAATGAGTTACATGACTTAATACTACACTCTGATTAAGGCTAGCAATACCAACACAAAAAATATCGAAACACATTAAAAGCAAGAGAAATAAAACAATCAATGTCAAGAAAAGGAAATTGTCTTGATAATTCCATTATTGAAAATTTCTTTAGTTAAGTAAAATTAGAATTCTATTATATCAATCAATTTGAATCAGTTGCTGATTTTATCGTTAAATTAACTGAATATATAAATTATTACAACAATGAAAGACTGCCACTAAAGTTAAAAGGATTGACTCCTATACAGTATAGAAATCAATCCTTAATAAGCGGTTTTATTTAGTTGTCATAATCATGTCCCATAAATGGGGTTCAGTACAATCGGGAGAGTTTTTTGATTAAGGTTAGGATTTTTGTCGGTGAGAAAAATAAATGGTACATAAGGCTATCGTTCCTGACAAAAAGAGAAAACCGCCTAAAACAACTTCTTTTAGGCTTTGGTCTTGAAGGTTGGAATCAAAACCGTTGTACATAAAGATTCCGCCGAAGATTAAACACAATAGGGAAAAACAAAAGAAAGCTTTTGTAATATTGTTCAAAATAACCATTCCTTTCTTAAATAGAAAAATCGTGTTCCGCCAAAAAAGCGTGAATTTTTTCAACCGGAACCGCTAAGCCGTATGAGGTATCTGTTGAACCGAAAGTATTGATTCCGACTATTTCTTTTTGGTGGTTGATTAACATTCCCCCGCTGTTGCCGCAATTGGTGAAAGAATCTTGCAAAATGCAAGGGAAATCAACATTGCTTTCCGAAGGATTGCAATCGGAACAATTCGGAACGATGTACTTAATGACTTTGCCGAAAGTAATGACGTTCATTTGGCCTTCCGGTTGGCCGATGGCAACCACCCGTTCGCCGATTTCGGGGTTTTTCGCAGCTAAGGGCAGAAGCGTTAAATCGATTTGTTTTTTGAACCTAACAACCGCCAAATCGTAATTGGGGTCGGAAAAAACCACGTATCCCCGAATTTTATTCATCTTGTAATCATAGATTTCATGTTCGACTCTTTGGTAGCCCGGTTTGGAGGAAATGACATGATTATTGGTTAAAACATAATAATTGTCTTCATCGCTTGATATGACCACGCCGCTGCCTTGTCCGCCGATTTCGTCGTAAATGATGCCGAAGGCGGTTTTATAACAATAGGTGTAAATCATGACGTTTGCCGGGACGACTTCCAAAGAGATATCTTCAAATAATTGATAAAGATTTTCGGTTTCCGCTTTTAAGGTCTCGACCTGTTCTTTCAATTCTCTGTTTTGTTTTTGCAAACTTATGATATCGGTACAGCCGGAAAGGACAAACAAAAGCGTTAAAACCAAGAAGGGTATGACTTTTTTAAAACGCATAAAAAATCCTCCTTTTGATATATTATACCAAAACCAGGAGGAAAAAGAAATATTTAAGTTAAATTTTAATTATAGAGGAATATAAATATCGAAGATACGGTTAACAACAGGTGCCAAAGCAACAACGGAACAGTCCACCAAGCTTTGGCTTTTTTGATGAGAATAGCTTCCATTAAGATAAAGAGCGAAGTGATTAATCCCGATAAAGCCAATACATATGTTAAGAAAAGGTTTTGGGCTTGAAAGAAGGTAGCGATTAAAGCAATCAAAAACAAAAAATTTAAAATCAGATAAAGAATGAAACGTCGAACCCCGTAACGGATAAGTTTATCTTCCTTTTCTTTAAAATGGGGTTTAAAAAGACAAACGATTAAAGCGGTAAAAACACCGATTAAGAAAAAGCTTGCTTTATACACCCCAAAAGGTATCGGTAAGGTTTTTAAAGATTCATAATGAATTTTGTTTACTTTCAAAAAAACCAATGGCACAAAGTAAACAAGCAAAACAAGCAAAAAGCAAAGAATATTTCGGATACTGCAAATGTTTTTTATTTTTTTCATAAAAAGTCTCTCCCCTTAATAAAGTATATGAAGTTTATATTTAATTATGAAATAAAGAAGAAGAGACTCTGTAAGTAAAGAAAAAAAGGAATTTATCCCCCAAAGTGAGGATTTTCCCAAAAGATTGTTTATCTTGCAAAAATGGTTAAAATTTGGTATAATCTATATGTCTTTTTGGGGAATAGGGATAATTTATTTTTTTTTGAGGTGTAAAATGCAGATAAGAAAGTTTTTTATATATGTCTTGGTAATCATCGGTTCTTTTTTTCTGACAACGAGCATTTTGGTTGATGCGGGGGGGAGTACCACTCCCATCAAGAAAGCGGACGGAACCGATTTAAAATATCACAATTCCAGCGAAACCGTACTAAGACTTACCGAATATACCTATCCAACCCAAGATTTCCGCGGCGTATGGATATCCAATTTTGTGGGCGATATCGCTTCTTACACAAGCGAAGCCCAGTTTAAAGCCGAAGTAAAAAGCGTTCTCGACATAATAGAAGAATTTGGCCTTAACGCCATGGTTTTTCACATCCGCATGCATAACGACGCAATGTACGATTCAGCTTTGAATCCGCGAAGAAGTTATTGGAAAAGCGTTGATTTTGACGTTTTCGATCCGTTAACTTACTTAATCGAAGAAAGCCATAAACGGGGAATCGAATTCCATGCTTGGCTTAACCCTTATCGAGTGGTATCGAGCGGTCATGAAGGTTCCTTGGAAAGTTATGCAACCAATTTCAGAAATACTTATCCGGAATTTCCCAACAATCCCGCCGGAGACGTAAGCATGCTTGTCAAAAGCGGCGCATCGGGCATTTACATGAATCCGGGTGAACCAAAAGTTCGCGAGCATATATATGACTCGATTGAGGAAATCATTCAAAAATACGATGTCGATGCAATTCATTTTGACGACTATTTTTACAACAATATTAGCGACACCGAAGATAATGTTACCTATAATAAACCAAACTACAATCCGCTTGGCTTAAACAAAGCCGACTGGCGGCGTTATCAGGTAAACCTTTTGATGCAAGGAATTGACGATTTGTTAAATGACCATTTTGAAGCAACCGGAAAAATCGTCCAATTCGGCATCAGTCCAACGGGCATTTATAAAAACAGTTTATCCGGAACCGCTGGTCAGGAACACTTCTATTCGCTTTATTGCGATAGCGTTGCTTGGATTCAAAACGGCTGGATCGACTATCTCATGCCTCAAACCTATTGGGGTTTGGAACACACGGTAGCCGGTTTTGCCCAATTAACCCGTTTTTGGAGCGGGGTGGCAGAAGGGTATGACGTCAACATGTATATGGGACACGGTATCTATATGGCGCCGGGTTCCGGATGGACTAACCCCGATGAAATCCAAAACCGTTTCTTGAATTTGGAAATGTATGACCGTATTGATGGCAGCTGTTTCTATAAATTCAGTTATTTCAAAGATGTGTTGAATGCGACGGAACAATTGAAAAGAGGACTCACTCTCCTAAAAAACGATTATTATGCCAAAAAAGTTCCAGGCACCGTAGTCAGGAGTTATGCGAATAAAGTTCCTTCTTTAAAGGTTAATAATTTAACCGTTACCAAGAAAACCCAAACAATGTTGCTTTCTTGGGACGAAGTGGAAAACGTTCGTGGATATGCTGTTTATTCGGTGCCAAAAGGTCAAACCCTTGATAAAAACAATATCAACCATTTATATCAATATATTCAAACCAATTCGCTTGAAGTTCCTCTTAGTGCCGATTTCGATTACTATGTAGCCAGCGTCAATATGGCCAACGTCGTATCCGAAGTTGTGCAAGCAGGCGAAGCTTTAACGGGAGGAGTGGAAGGTGTTACCAAAGGAATCGATTCGTTAAGCGATCCGGTTTCCTTAGCAGACGAAGAAACCGTTCAAACCATTAGAGGTTTCTACGAAGCGTTAACACCAAGCGAAAAAGCTCAAATTACCAATTATCCAAAGCTGGTTAAAGCAGAAAACCAAATTTTGGCATTGAAAGAGATGCGCCCCGCTTTACAAGAAGTAATTCAAAGAACCAACCGTCATGTTTTTACGGATTATGTTTTTCCGGTTAACACAAGTTTTGACGGAAACGTCAGTTGGCGGTTTAAAAATCCAAGCGAAGCTGTTCACGATCTTGTCGGGGGAAGCCGGTTAAAAGCAATTTTATCTGCTTATCCGGCAACCTTAATAGCATCGCTGGAAAAAGACGGCCTGGTTTACGAAGAAGAAGTTGTGGTTAATTTCGGTATTACCAAAGTTGGCGAAACACCGCTCTTTTATCGGAATTCCGCTTCCTCAATGACCAAAGACGAACCGGGTCCCTACAATGAAACAAGTCATATCGGTTGGTCGGGCAAAGTACTTCGCGTTAACAATCATGTTTTCTTCATTGCTAAGAATAATTATTTGCAGGTAACCTCCAGCACTGTACCCGAAACCTATTGGCTATCCTGCGCGTCGCTTTATCATAATGTGACGGCTTCGGATATTACGATAAGGGTCGGGGACACGGCTGTTATTACGGATGTTGCGGGGTACGGATATATCATCATAGATGCAAGCGGTTATGTCAGAGTTTCCAGTCTTGACCGAAACCCTGAGGCAATGATAACCTTAAAACCGAACGAAATGATGCTTGCGGTAAGGTATTTGGATAGCCTTTTAAGCAATCCGATATTTGTTCCGGTCGATAAAATCAGCGTTGGAACATATATTGAATTTACGGATTATGACGCTTTAACCAATCCGGCTGTTCAAGCCCAAAAAGTCATTGATTTGATTGACGCTTTACCGAGCGCGTCTGAAATTACTTTGGAAACAGATTTATTGCAGTTTATGATAGCACGCGATGCCTATGAGGCTTTATCGGATGAAGCTAAAGCGCTTGTTACTAATCTTGATAAACTCGAAAGCGCAGAAGAGAAAATCTCGGAATTAAAAGAACAAGTTCTAAACGATGCCAAACAAGATGCGCTGGAGCTGCTTGACCAATTCCAAAACAATTTACATTTATATAGCGAAGCCAATCAACAAACTGTTATCAATATTATCAATAACACTAAACCAGCGCTTCAAAATGCTGCTACCATAACCCAAGTGGAAGCCATTATCGATAATGCTTTAACCTTACTTGACAATGTACTTACAATTGAAGAGGAAATTGCGCTTTTAAATCAACAAAAAGCGTTGGCCAAACAAAACTTGTCGCAATACCTTAACCTTAATCTTTACAGCGAACAAACCGTAGCGCTTATTAACGCCTTTTTGGCAAGCGCTTATGAACAAGTGGATAATGCTGTTTCGATGGAAGAATTGAACCAAGTGATTGAGATGTCCGAAAGCGAACTGGATTTGTTTATTACGGTTTGGGACGAAGCAAAAACTTTCGTGCAAACATATGTTGAAGATTTATCCATTTACACCGAAGTCGACCAACGCTATATTCAAATCTTGATTGAACGTTCCTTAAACAATATTGATCAAGCTGAAACCAAAGCGGAAGTCGAAGAAATCGTTACGACATTCAAAGATTGGATCGATTCATTAACCCCAATCGATTATGAATCGATGCGCACCGTCGCCAAAAACTCCCTTGACAGTTATGTTAATTTTAAAAAATACACCGAAGAAAACAAACAAACTATTTTGAACATTATCAATGATGCCAAGGAACAGATTGATCAAGCGACTACACAAGAAGCAATCGATGAAATTCTGTCTACTGCCAAGGCGCAAATTGACGAAGTGCCAAAGATTCAAGGCGGCACAAATTGTCAATTGAAAGCCGCGTATTTATATATCTTTATCGTAGCCTTTGGCTTGGTCCTTTTGGGGCTACGCAAAAAACGATATTAATTTTAAGGATCGCTTTCTTGAAATTAATATAACACCTATCTCGGAAACTTACCTCTTGTCCTTCTAGGAGGTAAGTTTTTGTTTTTTGGTGAAATAGTCCTTTGTCAAGTTTAAAAATGGCAAAAAATGAAAAAAAATAGTTTTATATGTTGCTTGTGTTATCTTTTTACTTGCGATATAATATCAATTGGGAAAGAGGCTATTTTTATTTTCCTATAAAAAACTGAGGAGGCGAATTTATGGATTTAAAATGCAGCGACGGCTGGATTGAAGTGATTTGTGGAAGTATGTTTGCGGGAAAAACCGAGGAATTGATTAGAAGGATTACCAGAATTCAACTTGCCAAACGGGAAGTCGTGACATTTAAACCAGTAATTGACGATCGATATGGGAAAACCGATATTGTTTCCCATAGTCAAAGACGCATTAAATCGATACCGGTCAATGACTCCTCAGAGATTATAGTTAATTTGAAAGGATATCCCTATGCGGTGGCGATTGACGAAGCGCAATTTTTTGACGAAGGCATTGTGGAGGTTGCGGAACACTTGGCCAATCATGGCGTGAGGGTGATTATTGCGGGGCTTGATTTAAACTTTAAAGGCGAACCCTTTGGTGTAATGCCAAAGCTTTTGGCTCGGGCAGAATACGTCACCAAACTTCAGGCAATTTGTCAGGTTTGCGGTGACCCGGCAACCCGTACACAAAGAATTATCAACAATCAACCGGCTTATGAAGACGACCCGATTATTTTGGTGAGTGCCCAAGAAAAATACGAAGCCAGATGCCGTCATTGCCATGTCGTTTTGAAAAGGGAGCCAAAAGAATAATAGCAATGCTTAAAGACGATTTGTATTTCATGAAACAAGCTCTTAATGAGGCAAATAAAGCTTATAACAGGGGAGAAGTGCCAGTTGGGTGCGTCATCGTCAAGGACGATAAAGTCATCGCCAGGGCTTACAACAAACGCGACCAAAAAAAGGATGTTTTAGGGCATGCGGAAATCGAGGCGATTCAAAAGGCAACCAAAAAACTGAATGCTTGGATTCTCGAAGATTGTACCATCTATGTTACGCTTGAACCGTGTCTTATGTGCGCAGGGGCTATTCTGCAGTCAAGAATCAAACGACTCGTCTATGGCGCCAAAGAACCCAAATTCGGGGCAGTCGAAAGCGTGGCTAAAGTTTTGGACAATGATGCTTGGAATCATAAAATCGAGGTCACCGGTAGGATTTTGGAAGAAGAATCTAGCAAACTCTTAAAAAGTTTTTTCCAAAAACTACGTATATCAAAATAGTCATTTCTAGTGACAAATGACAAAAGATGTGATATACTATAAATAGTCTCGTTTTAGATACCTTCATCCAAGGTCAGACGGTGAACCAGGTCAGGTCTTGATCGAAGCAGCCTTAAGCTTGTGTGACTTGTGGGTGGGGGTATCTAAGACGGGACTTTTTAAAATAAAAAAATTTGAGGTAATGAAATGAAAAGAATTATATTGGCCGGAGGCTGTTTTTGGGGAGTCGAGGCTTATTTCCAGCGCTTAAAAGGGGTTGTCAAAACTACCGTCGGTTATACAAACGGAAATATGGAAAATCCCACTTATGAAGATTTAAAGAAACATCGGGCGACACATGCGGAGGCGTGCGAAATCTATTATGACGAAACAATCATGCCTTTGGAAAAACTTTTAACGCATTTTTTTCGCATCATTGACCCAACCTCTTTAAATCAACAGGGGATGGATATCGGCTTGCAATATCGCACCGGTATCTATTATACCGCTGAAGAAGATTTAAAAACAATCAATGAATATATTGAAAAAATCAGAAATAATTATGCAAGACCGATTGTGGTCGAAGTACAAAAAGAAAAAGGGTACTATTTGGCAGAAGAATATCACCAGGATTATTTGGATAAAAACCCTCAAGGGTATTGCCATGTCAATTTAAACATTATACCAGAAGAAGATAAAAAGTAAAAAAACAATAAATGCAATATTGTTTAAACCAAAGTCAGATTTTGCTATTATTGTAATAAGATAAAAAAAGAAAGGATATCGTATGAATATACTTCATGTAATGGTGGGAATTCCAGGTTCGGGGAAAACAACTTATGCTAAGAAACTTGCCAAAGAACTCGGATGCCAACTAATTGCAACCGATGATATTCGAAATGCTCATCCCGATTGGATTGAAAATGATATTTGGCCGGAAACTTATCGCTTGTGCGCCGAAGCATTAAAAAATAATCAAGACGTCATCTTTGATGCAACGAATATTACGCCCAGAGTTAGAAAAAGATTAGTTGATGAAGTAAAAAAACATAATGTGGATTTTCACGTTGGTTGTTACTTTATTCAAACCAACCGATATGAATGTTTGCGTAGAGTAATCAAACGCAATGAAAACAAAGAGGCAAGATACTTGCCCCCGGAAGTGGTTTATAATTATGCGGATAAATTGATTCCGCCCAAACTAGAAGAAGGTTTTATCTTTGTGAAAGAGATAGATGGGGAGAAATTAGAGGGATAAATAATGAAAGAAGCATTTTGGCATTTAGGATGGTTTTTCAAGAAAACATATAAGCGCTACATTTTTGTAGCGTTCTTTCTTTTGGTCTTGTCTATTATTCCCGTTCTGCCTGCTAAACTGTTGGGACTTGCCATAGATGAAATATCAACGGGTATTTTGACCTTTTCCCACCTCTTGCTTTTTATCGGTGCCTTGCTTTTGGTTGCAATTGCCCGTTATTTGATTAACTGGGTATATCACTATGAGATCAGCAGATTGGGGCATCAACTTTCCTTTGAACTAAGGGAAAACTATATCCGACATTTGTTTGAATTGGATTCCGAAACATATGAACGCTATACCAAAGGCGACCTTATTTCCCGAGCTACCAACGACCTTCAAAATTTAACGGTACTTGCCACCAACTTTCTCCAAACCGTTTTCTTTAATACCGGGGTAGTGCTTTCGGCTGTTTTTATGATGATGATTATCAATTCGCTTCTGACTTTGGCTAGCGTCATCATGATGCCTTTTGCCATCTTTTGGCTCAACAAAAAACGCCTTAAGAAACGAGCATATTATAAGATTCACAGGGAAATATATGCGGATATGACGGAAAATGTCTTAGAGTCGATTGAAGGCGTAAAAACCGTCAGAGCTTATGCCAACGAAGAACAAGACTTCATCAAAACCAAAAAAGCGATAGACCGCGATATCGATTCTTGGTGGAAAATTATTAAGTTTGAATCGATTTATGGACCGCTATTTGAACTTGTTTACACAGTATCCTATTTTATTGCCATTTCGCTGGGAAGCTATATGGTAATTACCTCCAATATCACTGCGGGCGAATTGATAACATTCTTAATGTATGTCGGTATGCTTTACGGTCCCCTTGTTGCTTTAAGCAATGTTTTGAACCAAGTCAACAATATCGCAATATCCGATCAAAGATACCACGAAGTTGTAAGCATTGTACCCAAGATTGTCAATACCGAATATTCCAAACCAATTTTAGGATTTAATAAGATTGAATTCAAAAATGTCGTCTTTAAGTATCCGAAAGAAAACCAAGAGGTCCTGATGGATGTATCTTTTTCAATCGAGAAAGGCAAAACCATTGGTATAGTCGGACCAACCGGGTCCGGAAAATCCACGATGATTAGGCAACTTTTACGGGAATACAATGTCTTAGGCGGAGAAATTTTAATTGACGGCATCGACATCAAAGAATTCAACACCGATGACGTACATGATCTTATAGGTTATGTTCCTCAAGACCATATCTTGTTTAGAAGAAGCGTTGATGATAACATTTTAATCGGAAATCCAAGGGCATCCGCGCGCGATGTCCATCGGGCGGTCGCTTTGGCGGATTTTAACAAGGATTTAAAAGAACTGCCATACGGACTCGAGACGATGGTAGCAGAATACGGCGGCTCTTTGAGCGGAGGTCAACGCCAACGTTTGTCGATTGCCAGAGCGCTAGTCAGGGATCCGGAAATCCTGATTTTGGATGACTCGTTAAGTGCGGTCGATGCTTTAACGGAAGCCAATATCATCAAAAACTTAAAAGAAGCGCGCCAAGGAAAAACCAATATCATCATTGCCCACCGGTTTTCCGCGGTCACTATGGCGGATGAAATTTTGGTGGTAGAAAACGGTCGGATTACTAACCGGGGAATCCATGAAGAACTGTTGAAATACGACAATTGGTACAAGATGCAATACTTGAAGCAAATTAATGAAGCAAATGAAGACGGGGTAGGTGAATAAAATGACCAACATTAAGCGCTTATTCCGTTACATTAAGGGCAGATATCATTTATTCTTCCTAAGCATCTCAATGGTTATTATAGTTCAGATTTTAGGTTTTCTAACACCGCTGTTGGTTAAAGTAATCTTGGACGATTATTTGTTGGGGATTGAAGCCCCTTGGGCTGAAGTAAATTATGTTGACAGCGAGACAGTAAACTTTTACAATCAAAACTATAAACAGGTGAAAAATTTGGACGAAAACGAAACCCACGGAAAAATCGTCACTATCATTATCCATAACGCGGGTTATTATTTTGTTGAAGACGAAGTGATTGATGGTCAAAGAGTATTTAGTGCCGATAAACTAAAAGTAACGACTTCTGACGGCGAGCAGTACGAATACGATATATATAAACTATCCAAAAAAGCAGTCTTCGATTTCTATGCGCCGATTTCGACTAGTCTGATTTTTATGATTGTGGTGCTTTTCTTTAAAAGTATTGTGGTAATTGTTGCCACTTACGTGCAACATTTATCGGTTGGACGCATGATAAATTATATTGCCAGAGACGTTCGCACCGACTGCATGCGCAGTATCGAACGTTTGCCGATATCTTTCTTCGAAGACATACCGGCGGGGAAACTTTCTTCCTATGTCACAAACGACATTAACGGTTTCATCACGCTTTACCAACAAATGGTCAATGTTTTGACGGGAGCCGTCTTAAGTTTTACCTTTGCCTATGTGGGAATGTTTTATCTTGATCCAAAACTTGCTCTATTAAGTTTTCTGGCTTATCCATTTATCTTTATTTGGATCTACTTTTATCTAAAGAGATTACGCAAAACGGCTGAAAAAGTGAATGAGAGCCGTTCTCTCCTCACCGCTAAAGTTAACGAAATCATCAATGGCATCAATATTTTGCAAATATTCAATTTTAAAAAACAAACCATCAAAGAATACAACGAAATCAACAAACAGTTTACGGATGAACAATTAAAAGAAGTCAGACTGCACATTACGAGCGGTTGGAACATGATTGGGATTATCCGTGGTTTAATTTTGGTTGCCATTATTATGTACTTCGGGATTAGAGAATTGACGATTGTCGGAATCACGATTTCTGCGGGGTTAATTTATGCTTATTATGAATATCTTACAAAAATAGTGGAACCGGTCAATATTGTCTTCACACAGGTCAGCGCTTTTGAACATGCGATGGTGCAAATCAACCGTGCCTCCAGCATTATCGAAGGTCCTATGGAAGATTACACACAAGAAAAAATTGCTCGTTTTCAAGGAAGCATCAAGTTCGACAATGTTTGGTTTGCTTATCACAAAAAAGACTATGTGTTAAAAGGGGTTTCGTTCCAAATCGAACCGGGCCAATTTGTCGGTTTGGTAGGACATACCGGCAGCGGAAAAAGTTCGCTAATGAATTTACTTTTACGATTTTACGATTTATCTGACAGACATTCTGGTAAAATATATGTGGATGGCGTAGATATATCCACGCTGCCCAAAAGAACCTACCGCACGCACATCGGCATTGTGCTTCAAGAACCAGTGCTCTTTAAAGGCACGATTGCTTCCAACATTCGTTTTGGCTCCAAGGATATCACCGACCAACAAATTGAAACCGTGTTAAAAGAAATCGGTGGCGACCGTTTGTTGGAAAAATACAGTTTGGGCATTCACCAACCGATTACCCGAGCGGGAGTGAACATGAGCAGCGGCGAAAAACAAATTATCAGTATTGCCAGAGCTTTGGTGCACAATCCTTCGATTCTGATTATGGACGAAGCGACTTCGCATATTGATACCGAAACCGAGGCTTTGATTCAAAATGCCCTGAAAGTCGCCAGCCAAAATCGCACCGTAATTGTCATAGCCCATCGGCTTAGCACAATCTATCGCGCGGATAAAATCATCGTGCTTGACCACGGGTTAAAGGTTGAAGAAGGAACCCATGAAGAATTGGTCAAAAAGGGCGGCGCTTATGCCAATATGTACCATTCGCAAAGAGCCGGCGCATTTTTCGGAAAGGAGAAGGTTGCATGAAAATAATTGATATTAACAATTGGAAAGGTAAAAAACATTATTTGTGGTTTAAGAATTATCCCACACCTTACTACAGCTTAACCACTAGGTTGGATTTGACTCGCTTTTTACGCTATATCAAAGAAAACCGTTTTCCTTTCTTCGTTTCGTTTATGTACATCGCCAATATTGCTTTAAACGAAATTGAAGAATTTCGTTTAAGGGAAGTGAACAACCAAGTGGTTCTGTACGACGTAATCCACCCCGCATACACCATTATGACCAAAGACATGGTTTTTGAAAACTGCGAGCATGAGTTTTGTTTTGACTATTTTGAATATAAAGCTCGGGCGGAAGAAAAAATTGCGATTGCCAAGCAAGGTTTAAAAGAAGAAAAAAGCTATAACGATCTTACCAGACTTGACCAGTATTATTTCACCTGTCTTCCTTGGCTCGATTTTACTTCCGTTACGCACCCAATGCCAAACGATGTAACCATTACCGTACCAAGGATTGCCTGGGGAAAATACATTGAGGAAAACGGAAAGACCACCATGGCTTTAAACATCAATGTTTCGCATGCTTTGGTTGACGGTTATCCGCTTGCTCAGGGAATAAACAAAATCCAAGAATATTTAAACCAAGTTGAACGTTTCATCAAATAAAACCAGAAACTGACAACTTCGTACTTTGTTTGCAAAAAAACTTTAAAAATGATATAATATATACGCTTTTTCAAAAAGTCTTAGGGGTTAATCACAAAGGTTAATCAGAGACTTTTTTATTTTTTAAAAAAAACCAGAAAGGACTAATCATGTTTAATAAAGTTACTATCAGAAAAATTATTTCTTTTACTTTTATTGTTTTGACGGTATCCTTGCTTTTTTTGTTGTCTGGTTGCGTTACGCCAATTGACAACAATCCCAAGGATGAAGATGTAACGGTAAGGTTTATCGTTGACGGAGCCGTTGTAAAGAGCGAAACCATTTCGTTTAGGTCAGATGCGACTGCTCCGGAAAATCCGACCAAAGAAAACCACATCTTTGTCGGATGGGATAAAAGCTTCACCGACGTTAGAAGCAATTTGGACGTCCATGCAGTATTCAAACCTATTGAATATACGATAACCAAAACCGACAATGTCAAAGTAACCGTTGTTCGGGACAACAAAACCATTGTGTTGAATTCGGGCGATTCCGTTACCCGGGGCGAAACAATTACGGTATCTGTCGTTTTGGCCGAAAATCAAGTTTTTGAAACCTTGTTAATCAACGATGAATCTTACGAAAACAATGTAAGTCTTGAAGTATACGAGAATTTAACAATTGTCGGAAAAATTAAGGATCAAGGAGATTTGACCAACAAGGAACTGCTTGAACAAGATATCAGACAAATTGGCACTTATTTAGGCGAACAATCAAGTGACTTTACTTTGCCGACCCAAGGCGCAAACGGTTCGAACATTTCTTGGAGCGTTCTATCGGGCGAATCAATTGTTTTGGAAGGCAATCAGGCAATTGTCGATAGACCTATAGGTGCAGACGAAACAGTGGTTTTAATAGCACACTTTGAACTCGAAGGCGAGACTGAAGATGTGGAAATCGTCGTTATCGTACTTAAGAAAACGGAAACCGAAAAATTTGCCACCGAACTGTTTATTTCGGAGTATGGAGAAGGAATGGTGGGCAACAACAAATACATCGAAATTTTTAATGGAACTGGCAGTCCGGTTAATCTTAAAGATTACGAGGTTAGACTTTACGACAACGGTAAAACCAGCCCTGGGAATACCTTTGTTTTTGGCGATATTCTTTTACCTCACGGCGGAGTATATGTCATCTACAATTCCGGAAGTTCTACAGAAATCGTAAACAGACTTCCCAACGGCTTTGCCAAAGACAGCACAGTTACTTATTTTAACGGTAACGATGCAATTGCTTTTTATAAAAATGATACTCTCATCGATGTAATCGGAATCATCGGAAACGATCCGTCCACCGCTTGGACCGGTGTCGATGCAGTGGGGAAAAATTTATCTACCATGAATCAAACCTTGATAAGATACGAAAGCATTATCAGCCCTAATCCGACATTTACCCCAAGCGAATGGGTAACTTTAGGAACCGATGTATTCACCAATGTTGGTGAACATGATTTTACCTATATTGAGTTAACTCCGGAACAAATCGTGCAAGCTGATTTAATGCAATTAACTTTGGTCAGTCAAACCGTTTCCAATTTAACGCTTCCTACAATCGGTCTAAAAGGTTCAACAATCACTTGGGAATCGCTAAACACCGAATATATTACTCATAGCGGAGTGGTAACCAGAGGAGAAGAAACGGTAACCGTTACTTTGATTGCCACCGTTACCTACAGCGAAGTAAGCGAAACAAAAGAATTCCTAGTAAAAGTATTGGCCAAAAGTTCCACTCCGGTAATGGAATATTACGCGGAAGCGGAAGGCTATGTCGGTCAAGCATTGGAAGATGCACTTCGGAAAATTATCACCGAAACCCATACCACCAAAATAACGTACAAAAACTTAAACGGTTATTTTGACGAAACCGATTATGATCCAAACAATCCCCATATAATGTTGTTGTTCTATACAAGATTAAATGCAGCGGATCATGGCTGGAACAAAGAACACGTATGGCCGGATTCCAAAGGCGGCGGAACAGCGGAAAACGACTTGCATCATATCCGTCCAACCGTAAGCACGGTTAACAGCCAAAGAGGAAATTACACCATCGGAGTAGTAACTTCCGGCAGAAAGGAAATAGTTTATTCAGGTATTAATACGGGTAATTACTATGGCGGCGGAAGATTCGAACCGGCCGACGAAATTAAAGGCGATGTGGCAAGAATCATCTTCTATTGCGCAACCAGATACGCTAATCTTGATATTACATCTAGCGGAGTAGCGATTTTGGAAACCTTGTTGGAATGGAACATGATGGATGCGCCGGACGAATACGAAATCAACCGGAACGAAGCAATCTACCGAATTCAAGGCAACCGAAATCCGTTTATCGATAATCCGGAATTTGCCAATTTGATTTGGGGTTAATCTAAAAAATAAGGATAATAGAGTAAAAACGCGCTATTATCCTTTTTATTTTGCCTTAGTGTCCCTTGAGAAAAAAGAAAAGAAAAGATTTTAAAAAATGGCGAATAATGGAAATTTTTATCAATTTGT
>DUPC01000057.1 GCA_012838545.1 Acholeplasmataceae bacterium | reverse complement strand
ATAACTACTTTCAGTTTGCAAAATACCCAAACCGGAGGTTCCAAAAACGCTCAGATTTATATTTTATCGATTCAAATTACTTATGTTCCAATTAATTGAAGGAATTACCAAATCATTGATGCAGATAAGGAAAGTTTAGTATTACCTACATCAACTATTACTAACCTTGCACTTCCTATAGAAGGCGAAAACGGTTCAAGGATTAGTTGGTCCTCCAGTCATCCAAGTGTAATTAGTGAAACAGGTATTGTTAGTCAAGGAGACAGTGAGGTAACCGTCACTCTCCTTGCAACATTATCCTTTGGTGGTATAAGTGATACCAAAACATTTAATGTTTTTGTTCCCAAAAGAAACAGTTATGCACCAAGTGTGCAAAACGTAAAGGTTGAGAATAATACCTTAATTTGGGATGAAATCATTGGTGCAACCTTTAATATATATGTTGATGGTGCATTAATTACCACGGTTAGTACAAATAGTTTAAATTTGAATACACTTATTAGTACAGAGTGTATATATTCCATTGAGATTGAAACCTTGCCATTTGGTTTATATATTCTTCCATCCGAACCGGTTGAATATATATATGATTTCAATTTTAATTATTACAGTAATATTAACGATGATTTGGTTGGACAAGCATTAAAACTTGAATTAAGAGAGTTATTAATTGAAACTCATACTAATGTAAGGAGCTATGATAACCTTAAACAGGATCTCCTCTATACCGATGCAAGCTTATATGACGAAGAAAAAGTAGTTCTGTTTTACAGCCGGTTAGAGATTGATGCGGTGTGGGATGCGGATTATTGGAACCGCGAACACGTTTGGCCAAAGTCGCTTGGCTGGTTTAAAGAAAGCGGAGCTGGTTCTGATTTGCACCACATTCGCCCTTCCGACCCAACGGTAAACGGAGCCAAAGGAAATAAAAGACTAGGCGAAGTAGAAAACGGCACAATTGTTTATATAAGCCAAACTAATGGGGGAGGAAACAGCGGTTGCGAATACAACACCAACTATTTTGAACCAAGCGATGAAGTAAAAGGTGATGTCGCAAGGATTATCTTCTATCTCTTTACCAGATATTCCCAAAGCGACAGTTATGACTCTACAAGCGTTGCTGAAAGTCTGGAAGTGTTGTTGGATTGGCACAATCAAGACCCTGTGGACGAATGGGAGATGCGGCGAAACGAACGCACTTATGAAATCCAAGGCAATCGCAATCCATTCATCGATCATCCTGAATATGCATTTTTGATTTGGGGATGAAACCCACAAAATGAAAAAAATGGTCGCTTTTTTTAGCGGCCATTTTCATTTGCCTAATATTTAGTAAAACGGAAACGGTGGATATACCGGAACCGGATATACTGGGAATGGTGGAATCGGTGTCACAACTGGCGGCCTAAGCAGTGTTCCCGCTATTAAACCACCAAGAAACGGTAATGTACCAAAAGGTGGGCCAAACGGACGGCCAAAGCCGGGGCGACCGAAAGGCGGTCTTCCGAATCCTGGTCTTCCGAATCCTGGTCTTCCAAATCCCGGTCTTCCAAAACCGAGTCTGCCAAAGCCGGTTCCAACAAATCGATTTTCGTTATTTTGATAAGGGTTAAATGTCATTTTTCTCCTCCTTTATGTCTTTATCAATAGTATATGAGAAAGTTTTGTTTTAGCATAGTTAAAGATATAAATTTTTTGGTTTTTCTTTAGATAAAAATATAACTAAATAAAAAAACAAAACCCTCTATTGCTAGAGGGTTTGTGCAAGATTCAGATATTATGCCTCGGTGACTTGCGAATTCAAGACATCGAATCCAAGCGAAGAAATGGCATCGCTGATTTTTTCAACCGACGTTACGGTTTCATCAAAAGTAACCTTTAACTTGCTTGCATTAAACATTACATTGACGCTATTCTTATCAACGCCATCAAGGGCTTTGACAGCTTTATCAATCTTTTGCATGCATGATGGGCAACTTAATGTTTCCAGTTGCAATGTCGCTTTTTTCATAAAATATATATATCTCCTTTCTATTTTTTGATTTTTGTTTTAAAAAATTATTAACCATTAGTTAGTGAAACGAACTATCCTTTTCTAAGCTTATATTTTAGAAGTCTCATTCCGTTGAGGATAACCAACAAAATACTTGATTCGTGAACCAACATACCAATCGACATATTCATCCATGTGCTTAAGAAAACACTTAACAATAAAATTATAACCACGCCGATGGCAATTACGATATTTTGAACCATATTGTTTTTTGTTGTCTTGGCAAGTCCTAAAACAAAAGGTAAAGAGGATAGTTCAGAATGCATTAGGACAATATCCGATGTTTCAATAGCAACATCGGTTCCGCTTCCTACGGCAATACCGATATTGGCTTGGGCGAGCGAAGGGCTGTCGTTGACGCCATCGCCTACAAAGGCAACGTGTTCGCCTTGAAGTTGCAATTCTTTGATATATTTGGCTTTATCTTGGGGCAACATATTACCGAAGGAAATTGTAATACCCAATTCTTGGGCAATTCGGTCGACTGTTCCTTGGTTATCGCCTGATAACAGGATTAACTTGTTTATTCCCAAGGTCTTTAGTTTCGTTAAGTGCTCGACGGTATTAGGACGAATTGCGTCTCTTATTCCCAATAACACTTCTATTTTACCATTTATCGCCATTAATACAAGCGAATTGCCCATTCCTTCAAAATCCGAAATGTCTTTTTGAATTGATTCATCGATGTGAACATTTTCCTGTATCATTAATTTGTTATTGCCGACTACAATTCGATCTTCGTTTATCTTGGCAATAATACCTTGTCCCTTTACGACTGAGGTGCTGGTAACGGGTAGGTTTTCAATATCGCCTATATATGCGGTTATGGCTTTGGCAAGCGGATGATCTGATTCTTTTTCGATGCTTGATAGGTATTTGTTGGCTTTTTCTTCATCCTTTGTATAATATTTAACATCAACTACTTGAGGTTTTCCAAAGGTTAAAGTTCCCGTTTTGTCAAAAACAATTGTTTTAACTTTACTGAACTCTTGAATGACTTCGCTACCCTTTAACAACACACCGTGTTTTGCCCCATTTCCTATTCCTGCTACATTCGATACTGGCACGCCGATTACTAAAGCTCCCGGACAGCCAAGGACCAATATGGTAATGGCAAGCGGAATATCAAAGGTGATTAAATAGACTATAAGGGCAAAAAGCAATACTCCCGGAGTATAGTATTTGGAGAAGCGATCGATAAAACGTTCGGTTTTGGATTTGGCATCTTGTGCTTCCTCCACCAAAGCAATGATTTTGTTGAAGGTGGTGTCTTCGCCAACCTTGTTTGCTTTTATTTGTATCGTTCCGTTCTCAAGAATCGTCCCCGCAAACACCCCCTCCCCTACCGTTTTATGGGCAGGTTTGGATTCGCCGGTAATTGTTGCTTCATCCAAATATCCTTCTCCGCTGATAATAATTCCATCCACTGGAACTTTGGCACCGGTTTTGACCAGTAAGGTATCATTGACATAAACTTCATCAACCGAAACTTCGACAAATTCTCTCGTTTCATTTAGTTTTAAAGCACTGACCGGAGCCATTTGCGTTAAACTTTTAATTGCGGAGTGGGTTTTGTTTAAGGTTCTTTGTTCCAAAAAGGCACCAAAGAGGAATAAGAAGGTGACGATTGCGGATTCCGCATACTCTTTGATAATGAAGGCACCGATTACCGCTACCGTTACTAAAACGTCAATACTTATCAATTTGATTCTTAATGATTGATATGCCTGAATGGCAATTGGTAAAACGCCAATAACGGAAGCAACAATCAATGAATAAGTAAACATGATTTCGTTTTGCAAGATCCATTTGGAAAAATAGGCAAAAACAATTAAACCAAAAGAAATGAATGATATTTGGTTTTTCTTTCTTAATATATATCTTATGTTTATCAACTCCTTTTTATATCGATAAATAAATTTTTATAATTCTTTGAATAAATGGCAATTATGTTTTTTACTTTACGCCAACATTATACCATGTAAAATATGGAAAAGAATTGACCTAGGTCAAAAAAATAAAAATAATGAAAACAATTTGAAGAGTTTTTAAAAAAGTCTAACAAAAAATAAAAAACTTTGATCCCGGGTTTACTCCCATTATCAAAGTGTTTGTTTATTATTATGGCGTCCCGGAAGGGATTCGAACCCCCGACCGACGGTTTAGGAAACCGCTACTCTATCCAGCTGAGCTACCGGGACAATTCGTATTTTTCTCGGGTAAAAATATTATATCACATTTTTTTAAAAAAGCGAAAGGTTTTGTAAAAAATAAAATGCCATAGCGTATTATTGATAAAATGGACCAAAAATGGTTAAAATATAGCGAAAAAAGTTTTATTATATTATTGTCAAAATGTGACATTTATAGTATAATGAAGTTGTTCAAGAGAACAAATATTAGGAGGGAAAGAAATGAAAAAAACTTTAATGTTTTTCTTAGTGATGGTAATCTCTGCGCTAGCTCTAATCGGTTGCCAAACCAAAACTTATGAGATTGCGCTAATTACCGACAAAGGTGATATCGATGACAAATCCTTTAACCAAGGCTCTTGGGAAGGTGTAAAGGAATTTGCCGAAGAAAGAGGTATCTCCCACAAATACTATCGTCCAGCTGAAGTTACTGATGACGCATACCTTGCAGCTATCGATCTAGCTGTTAAAGGCGGCGCAAAAGTAATCGTAACTCCAGGTTACCTATTTACAAATGCGGTTAACTTAGCTCAAACGAAACATCCGGATGTCAAGTTCGTTATTCTTGACGCTAGTCCAGCAGATGCCACTGATGGAACAATTGAAAGCAATGTTTATTCCATTTTCTACAGAGAAGAACAAGCTGGTTTCTTAGCGGGATATGCAGCTGTACACGAAGGCTTCCGTAAACTTGCATTCCTTGGCGGTATGGCAGTTCCAGCTGTCAAGAGATATGGCTTAGGATATGTTGTTGGAGCCGGTTTTGCAGCAGAAGAATTAGGATTAACAGAAAAAATCCAAATGGAATACTTCCACTCTGATGGTTTCGCAGCTACTCCTGATATCCAAGCTAAAGCTGCTGGTTGGTATGCAGCAGGCACAGAAGTAATGTTTGCTTGTGGCGGATCAATCGGTCTTTCTGCAATGGCAGCAGCCGAAGCAACCGAAGGCAAGAAAGTAATTGGTGTTGACGTTAACCAAAAAGGCGATTCACCTACAGTAATTACTTCTGCCATGAAAGGTCTAGGCGCTTCCGTTAAATTTGCTTTAGGTAAATACTACGATGGTGAATGGGACGAAATTGGCGGCACATCCGTAAGCCTCGGTATTGACCAAGGCGGTGTCGGATTACCAGATGACTTTGAACGTTTCGATAACTTTACACAAGCAAAATATGACGATATCGTTGCTAAACTAATTGACGAAACAGTAACTGTTGAAGTTGTTTCAAATCAAACAGAAGTTGAAGATTACATCAGCTACGTTGAAACATTACACGAAAAAGTTAATGTAATTTATCACGAATAATTTATATCATTATTTAGAATCAAAAAAAGAATAAGAAAGGATCATTCCTTTCTTATTCTGCTATTATTTGAAAGTAGGTGAGTCACTTTGACTTATGTAATCGAAATGCTCAATATTACCAAAATCTTTCCAGGCATTATTGCCAACGATAATATTACCTTGCAATTAAAACAAGGGGAAATTCATGCTTTGCTTGGAGAAAACGGTGCAGGCAAATCAACTTTGATGAGCGTGCTTTTCGGTTTATATACTCCTGAAGAAGGAGTCATCAAGAAAAACGGCCAAGTGGTTACCATCAAGAATCCCAACGATGCCAATGCTTTGGGGATTGGGATGGTTCACCAACATTTTAAATTAGTAGAAAACTTCACCGTTTTGGACAATATTATTTTGGGTGCAGAACCCAAGAAAGGTTTATTCATCAACCGCGAAGAAGCGCGAAAAAGAATAATCGAACTAAGCGAGCAATACAAGTTGGCAATTGACCCCGATGTTACGGTGGAAAATATCTCTGTTGGTATGCAACAAAGAGTCGAAATATTAAAAATGTTATTCCGAGAAAATGAAATCTTAATCTTCGATGAACCCACGGCAGTTCTTACTCCCCAGGAAATCGATGAACTGATGCAAATTATGCGCAACCTTGTAAAAGAGGGCAAATCGATTCTCTTTATTACCCACAAATTAAATGAAATTATGGCGGTAGCCGATACTTGTACGGTTTTGCGTAAAGGCAAAAAGGTCGGTACCGTAAAAATCAACGAAACCAATAAAGAAGAATTGTCCCGCATGATGGTTGGACGGGTTGTCGAATTCACCTACGACAAAAAACCGGTAAAACCGGGAAACGTGATATTTGAAGTTGATGGCTTAACGGTTGTCTCGGAAGAAAGCAAAAAGAAACTTGTGGATCATGCATCCTTTAGCGTTCGCGAAGGGGAAATCGTCTGTATCGCCGGTATCGAAGGAAACGGTCAATCGGAATTGGTTTATGCGATATCCGGTTTGATTAAACCACAAAGCGGAACCATCCGTTTAAAGGGCGAAGATATAACGCACAAATCGATTCGCTATCGCAATGACTTAGGTATTAGCCATATTCCGGAAGACCGTCATAAACACGGCTTGGTTTTGGACTATAACCTTGCCTACAACCTAATCTTAAAAAAATATCATACTTCGCAATTCCACAAATGGGGTTTCTTGAAAAACGCCGATATTTATGAGTATTCAGATGAGCTGATAGGTTTGTTTGATATCCGCAGCGGACAAGGCGCTTCGACCAGGGTTCGAAGTATGTCGGGCGGAAATCAACAAAAGGCAATTGTGGCCCGCGAACTTAGCCTTGACAGTCCGTTGTTGTTGGCTGTTCAGCCAACACGCGGTTTAGACGTTGGGGCAATCGAATATATTCATAAGGTTATGTTGCGGGAACGCGATAAAGGACGGGCAATCTTGTTGGTCTCTTTGGAACTCGATGAGGTTTTTGCCATCAGTGACCGGATTTTGGTAATATATGAAGGAAAAATTGTTACGGAATTAGATCCAAAAACCACCACCCACGAAGAAATCGGTCTGTATATGGCTGGCGGTCATAAGGAGGATCATCATGAGCAATAGTCAAAACAATGCTTTCAAAAACTGGTGGGGAAAGATTCGCAAATCCCAATCTTACAATGATGTTATTTCTTTGATGATAGCAATTGGTGCGGGTTTAATTATTGGTTTTATAATTTTGCTTGTATCCAATCCATCCGATGCCATTGGCGGCTTTTTAACGGTGCTCCTAGGGGGTTTTACGGGGGGTGCGCAAGGAATTGGCGATATCTTTTATTATGCAACCCCAATTCTGTTAACCGGTTTGTCAGTCGGTTTTGCTTTCAAAACCGGGTTGTTCAATATCGGTGTAGTCGGTCAATACATGATTGCCCAATATGCAACTATTTATGTAATTTTTGCTTGGACTTGGATACCTTCCGGTATGCAATGGATGGTTGGCTTGTTGGTTGCCATAATCGTCGGCGGTCTTTGGGGCTCTATCCCCGGTTTGTTTAAAGCCTATTTCAATGTTAACGAAGTAATTACTTCGATCATGTTTAACTATATCGGTTTATACTTGGTAAATATTATGATTAAATCCGGTCCGGCTTTCGATTTGTATAAATCGGAAACCAAACCTTTGCCGGCTACATCCAATATTCCTAAACTGGGGTTAAACCAAATCTTTTCGGGTTCAAGCGTCAATGGCGGAATTGTGATTGCCATAATCGCTGCCATTGTCATATATATAATTCTTAATAAAACCACCTTTGGTTATGAATTAAAAGCCTGTGGATTTAATCGCCACGCCAGCAAATACGCCGGTATCAACGACAAACGCAACATCTTGTTATCCATGGCTATTGCCGGGGCTTTGGCAGGACTGGGCGGCGGACTTGCCATTTTGGCGGGTTCGGGAAATAAGATGGCAACTGGCGAAGTATTGGATCCTAACGGCTTCAAAGGTATACCGGTGGCACTGCTGGGGTTGTCCAACCCGATAGGAATTATTTTCTCCGCGCTTTTCATATCTTACATCGAACGCGGCGGATATTATATGCAAATGTATGAATTCGTTCCGGAAGTTATCGATATCATGGTTGCCATGATTATCTATTTAAGTGCTTTTTCGCTCATGTTTAAATTAATGATTGAGCGGTGGAATATCAAAAAACGCGCTCGTCTGCCCGAGAAAACAAAGCAGGAGGTGGAATCATGAGTTCAATCTATTTGCTTGTTCAACAAACAATGTTTTTCTCGATACCGCTATTAATTGTTGCTTTGGGAGGAATGTTTTCCGAAAAAAGCGGCGTCATCAATATTGCGCTTGAAGGTATCATGATTATCGGAGCGTTCTTTGGTGCGCTCTTCTTAAACCTAGTGGGCGTAAATATGAACATCAATCCGCAGCTATTGCTTATCATTACCATTATGGTTTCAATTATCAGCGGAATGCTTATTTCCTCTCTTCTTGCCTTTGCTTCCATCAACATGAAAGCGGACCAAACCATTGGAGGAACGGCTTTGAATCTTTTGGCACCGGCGCTCGTTGTATATATCGCAAGAATGATTTACAACGTTAAGCAAGTTCCGATTGCCAATAAGTTCAGGATTGCCAAAGTTCCGCTTTTGGGCGATATTCCGGTAATCGGAAACCTATTTTTTCAGAACACTTATTTAACGACATACATAGGTATCCTAATATTGATTGTTTCTATTATAGTTCTATACAAAACCCGTTTCGGTTTAAGACTTTCTGCCTGCGGCGAGCATCCACAAGCAGCCGAATCTGTTGGCGTCAACGTATATCATATGCGTTGGGCTGGTGTCTTAATCTCTGGGGCCCTGGGCGGACTGGGCGGATTAATCTATGTCATTCCGACCATGGTAAGCTTCAGCGGAACGGTTGAGGGATACGGATTTTTGGCACTGGCGGTTACGATCTTCGGTCAATGGAAACCGAAAAGGATACTTTTTGCAGCATTCTTCTTTGGCTTCTTCAAAACTATCTCCGCCATGTACTCCAGTATACCAATCGTCAAAGACATCAATTTACCTCATGCGTCTTATATCTATAAGATGCTACCGTATGTCGCTACCATGTTTGTCCTTGCCTTTACCTCGAAGAAATCCCGGGCACCAAAAGCCGAGGGTATTCCTTACGATAAAGGAGCCAGATAATTTGATAAAAAACCCAAAAAGGATAGAGCAAAATTCTATCCTTTTTTAATTTAAAACATTTGATTTGCAAAATCTTTTGCTTTTCATTATAATAAAAAAAAGGAAAGTGATAAAAGATGGGTTATGAGCTATTAATAAAGTTGTGCGATTGTATCGAACCGGTAACCCGAACCGTAATTGTGCCAAGCAAGATAACTTTCAAGCGTTTGGCAGACATTATCAATTTAATCTTTGGTTGGGAAAATAATCCCCTTCATTCCTTTGTTTTTATGAATCAACCCAAGATTATAACAAGTATTGAGGAACAATATCAAAAAATTAAAGACATAAATGCTTCCGGATCGAGTAAAACAAAATGCTCGGTAAGCAAATCCAACGGGGTGTTGATTGACCAATATCTAAAAGAACAACCATCCCTTCAATATTTTTATGGTGATAATCCTCCTTGGGAACATGTTATCGAAGTGATCGCTATTCGGGAAGACTATCGGGAAGTTTACCCAAAGTTATTGTCTTTTACCGGTGAGAATGTATTAAATGAAGCAAAAGGCGTGACTTATTTTAATGAACTAACATATTATAAACAAAATAATATTGAAAACAGCGATTTGAACGCACTTGAATCGAAACCGAAAATGAACCTCAATTTAGTCAATATCTATTTGCAAGCCAGTTTTTTTAGGCGTATTTTAAAAGGAAAAAAGAAGGAGAAAAAATCATGATTTATCAAAATTTAGTACAACTGGTTGGAAACACCCCGGTAGTTTTATTTGAAGGATTGTATTTGAAATTGGAGTATTACAACCCTACCGGTTCGGTGAAGGATCGTCCAATGTTATATATGATTAAAGACTTGGAAGAACGGGGAATTATTCAAAAGGGCGATACACTGGTGGAAGCCACCAGCGGAAATATGGGAATAGCCATGGCATTCTTGGCGAGTGTACTCGGTTATAAAGCTATTTTGGTAATGCCTGAATCAATGAGCGTCGAACGCATCAGGTTAATGGAAGCATATGGTGCCAAAGTAATTCTAACCTCGGCTACCGGAGGAATGAAAGAATCCATTCAAAAGGCTAAGGAAATGGCAACTCTTCCGGGACACCACTATCTTGACCAATTCAACAACAGTCAAAATGTGAATGCCCATAAACTAACAACCGCTCAAGAAATTTTAAAAGATTTTGACGAACTGGATTTCATTATTTCCGGAATTGGAACCTCGGGAACGATTACGGGTCTGGGCGAGGTGTTGAAACAACATTATCCGAATCTGAAAATGATTGGCGTAGAACCAAAAGAATCCGCAGTATTAACCACCAATACCCCAGGCCGACATCGCATCCAAGGAATTGGTGCCGGATTTGTACCCCCTCTGCTAAACCACGATATCGTCGATTGGATAGAAGTGGTCGCATCGGATGAAGCAATCAGTGAAATGGGAAAACTTTGGAAAAAAGGCTTATATGTAGGTATCTCCAGTGCCTGCGCGGTAATTGCCGGGAGAAGAATTTTGGAAAAATACCCTGATGCCAAAATTTTGGTAATCATTCCTGACCATGGCTTTAAGTACATGAGCGTGGTAACCCATGATTAAATACATTAAATCGATTAAAGCAAGGGATCCGGCGGCCAGACACTTTCTTCAAATCATCTTCCTTTATCCCGGAGTTCACGCATTGTTCTGGTACCGTATTGCGCATTTCTTCTTTAAGATTAAACTTAAGTTTATTGCAGAAATGATTTCGATGATGGTGCGTTTCTTTACCCAAATCGAGATTCACCCTGGCGCAAAAATCGGTAAACGCCTGTTTATCGACCATGGCAGCGGTGTGGTAATCGGCGAAACAACAATCATCGGCGACGAAGTCACGATTTACCAAGGGGTAACGCTTGGTTCAAATACTCCCAAAAAAGGAAAACGTCATCCAACTATCGGAAACCGGGTTATGATTGGCGCGGGATCCAAAATCATCGGCGACATTCACATCGGGGACGATGCGAAAATCGGTGCGGGAAGCGTCGTGGTAAACGATGTTCCTCCTCAAGGAATTGCCATTGGGCCAAAAGCGCAAATTCTAATCAAAAACAAACCAGAAGATATATTAAATCTGCCAAAATAAAAAGGGTTTTTGTAAAGAGAGTGTTACAAAACCCCTTTTTTAAAAAAAGTAACATCGATAAAGGTAAACAACTATAAAAAAGTTTATTTTTCATTGGAAGTTTTTTCCTTTCTCAACCTTTCCCCAAAAGAACCATTCTTTTTTCCTTGCATAAAAGAACCCGATGTGATAAAATACTTAATTGTCTAGGGCTATCGCCAAGCGGTAAGGCAACGGATTCTGACTCCGTCATTCGAAGGTTCGAATCCTTCTAGCCCTACCAATTTATCATGCAATATATATGAAATGATAAATCATCTGAGGTAATATAATGAGTTTAAAAATCGGAAATGTCAATATTCCCAATAATTTAGTATTGGCTCCAATGGCAGGAGTAACCAATGAAGCTTTTCGTATCCTTTGTAAAGAGTTGGGGGCAGGGCTTTTGGTAGCGGAAATGGTGAGCGATAAAGGATTAACTTATCAAAATCAAAAGACTCATGCGATGATTCAGGTATCGGAGGAAGAACATCCTATCGCGATGCAGGTTTTTGGCAGCAGCTACGACACCATTACCGAAGCGGCTTTGTTGATTCAAGCCAACTCGACAGCGGATATTATCGATGTCAACATGGGATGTCCTGTGCCTAAGGTTGTAAATAAAGGAGCTGGATCTGCTTTATTAAAAACACCTCAAAAAGTATATGATATCGTTAAAAGTTTGAAGGAAAATATTAATTTACCGATAACAATTAAAATACGCGCCGGTTGGGACAGCCAGTCGATTAATTGCGCTGAAGTTGCGCGTTTGGCTACGCTCGCCGGGGTAGATGCCATTACCATTCACGGTCGCACCCGGGCTCAACTTTACCGCGGAGAATCCAATTTGGAATATATCAAAATGGTTCGTGACGCCACAAATGCTCCCGTAATCGGAAACGGCGACATCAAAACTGTGGAGGATGCGGTTGGGATGATGGAAAAAACCAAGGTTGACGCGATTATGATTGGTAGAGGGGCTTTGGGAAATCCTTGGTTGTTTAGGGATATCGATCGACATTTTAAAGGTCTTGACCCGCTTGCCGAACCATCGCCAAGCGAAATTGTGGCCAAAATATTGGAACATGCTAAAAAGCTGGTGGCTTTAAAAGGTGAACGGATTGCAATGATTGAAATGCGGGGACATTTGGGAGCGTATTTTCGAAGACTCCCATATTCCAAACCGTTTCGCCCTGGCTTGGTGAGCATCAAAACATACAATGAACTTGAAACTTTATGTTTTAATTATTTAAAAGCTATCAACAATTTTCAAAAGAATTAATGATTGACACTGTAAAACCTTGTTTTTTGGTTTGCGGTGTCTTTTTTAGTCTAAAGACCGTCTCAAAAAAATATACTTAAATAGAAATAGAAAACAAAAAGGATGGTTTTAGACTTATGAAAAGAAAAGTGTTTTGTTCCTTATTAGTATTAATTGCTTTGTTTGTAATTACTGCTTGCCAAAATAAATCTTCCGACAAGTTGCTTGCGCTTGGAAGAGTAGATATTGTGACCAGCACCGGTGACGATTTTTTTGTATCGCTGAAACTATTGTCAAGTGAAGCCTATGAAAACATCACCGTGGTGACAACCGATGCATCCCAAGAATGCCGTTCCACGGTAAGCGAAGGAAAAAAGGTATATTTGGAGGAAAGAAACGAAGAGGTTTACTCCTATATAATTAAGTTACAGTTTTTGCAGCCGGCGGTTATGAAAAAAATCACTTTGCAATTAGATGAAACAATTGCGGATTTTGAGGTTGGAGTAGTTGAAACGGTATTTTTAAATCAAGAAGCTACGACTGCTTCCAAAAACGAAAGCGAACATTTGCAAGTTCTTCAATTGCTTGATTTAACAATTGCCAAGTCCTATATTAAACCCGCCAAAATAACCTTAAAACTCAACAACCGAACCTTAAATGTGATAAAGATTAAAGAGATAGCTCTGGCTACCCGCCCGAAAGAGATTAGTATTCGTTTAGTCAAAGTCCTCAAACAAGATCCGACCCTAGTCAGCATAGACGCCAAGGAATATGCTTATCTTTATTTTGAAAACACCTGCGAGGATGTCTTATCTTCTTCCTGTATCGTAAAAATCGATTATGAATATATGGGCGAAACATTCGTAAAGTATGCCACTGTGGATTATGGTTACACCGATGCCTTGCATGCCAGCAATATTCTTGGCTCGTCAATTTCGGAAAAAGCCTTAATTCCGGGTGTTATCCGTGCGCAAAATCCTAATTAGCATTTGTATTGCATATATATTTTTATTTGTGCTGTCGAGTTGCACAAACGTTAAAGACGAAAACTTTATCGGGATTGCCAAGGTAGATATTATCAGCGATATTGCCAAAGAACACTGTTATTTGGAATTGGATGTTTATTCGGGGGCGAATGGGGCAAATATTGATTTGGTTCCCAGTTTAAAAATCACTAAGGTCAACAAAGAACGTTACGACGTAAAGTTGATAAATAAAGATAAACAAACAGAGGGATTTTTGCATCGCTTCCGAATCAATTTCGTTTTGACTCCTTTTTCTTTGACAAAGCTTGCCTTTAAAGTAAACGCAAAAGTGTATTCTTGGCCAATCGGTCGGTTTAGCTGCGAAGAGTTTAAGTCGACCACTGATTTAATTCCGATCGATGTAATTCTTGCCAATCAACAAGAAGAAGAGTATGAGTTAAGCATTCAAGTGTTAAATAAACTGGAGCGGTCACTCTTTTTATCTGACATGGAACGGATCTCCATCCCCAAAAGCCACTCGCTAATCCTTACAAGCATCCCCTCAGCGAAGGCCTTGATATACCCGGAGAACATCAAAACCTATTCCAATTTAAAACTTAAGTTTAGCGAAAAGTATTATCAAGCGGAAGGATTGATAAAGTTAACCTTTGTGACCAATTTGCGCAAGGAATATATATATGCTTCCTATTATGTCAATCGTACGCCTTCCATTGAACATTTGCAAAAACAAGGCATAGAAATCCATGATTTGGAAGAAGTGAAAGTATAATGATATATATATATAAGAAAAGCAGGATCTTTTTATCCTGCTGTTTTTAATAGATAATCAAATCGCCATACAGTGCTTTTAGCCTTGGAGTGAGTTTTGCTTCCACAAAGATTCCCTTTTCTTTATACTCAGTTTTCAACACTTCGGCGGTTTCTTTTAAATGTGAATAGATTTCGCCGTTGGTGTAAGGAATCAACAATTGATGGGTTTCCAAATGGGAATATAAAAACTCATCGATTTTTTCGAGCAACTCCTCAAGCCCATAGGAAGTGGCAGCGGACAAAAACAAAGCGTCTTTGAATTGGAAAGTAATCAATTCAGGGCTTTTTACAAGGTCGAATTTATTGAATACATATATTGTCGGAATGGAACTTGCCCCGAGTTCTGTCAAAACATTTTGGGTGGTTTCGATTTGCAGGTTCATGAAAGGACTGCTGGCATCAATGATGTGAACGATTAAATCCGCTTCCTTGATTTCTTCAAGTGTTGACTTGAAAGATTCGATTAAGTGGTGCGGAAGTTTCGAAACAAAACCGACCGTATCGGTAATTAGAAATTCGTGATTGTTGGTCAATTTTACCATTCTTGTGGTCGTATCAAGAGTGGCAAAAAGCATATCTTGCGCAAAAAGAGTTTTCGGGTTGTCTTTGTTGCAGTGGTTTAGTATGGCATTGATAGTCGAAGATTTCCCCGCATTCGTATACCCGACCACCGAAACAATCGGGATATTGTTAACGTGTCGGAGTTTGCGAGCGGTTTCTCTGGATTTGGTGATGGCCTTAAGTTCTGCGTTGGCCTTGGATATGCGTCGTTCGATGTGTCTGCGGTCCAATTCGAGTTTGGTTTCCCCAAGTCCCCTTCGCGCTCCTCCTCCGCCGGCGCCCCCGCCCGCTGTTCGAGACAAATATCTTCTCAGGCCTACCAAGCGCGGAAGGAAATACTTGAGTTTAGCGATTTCGACTTGCAACATCGCAGTTTTTGACCTGGCACGCGAGGCAAAGATTTCCAAAATAACCGTCGTCCGGTCAATGACTTCAATATTATCGCCAATTAAATGGGCGATGTTTTTCATTTGGCTGGGGGACAGTTCATCATTGAAAATAATATAGTCGGCTTCCAAGGCGCTCGCTATACTTTTAAGTTCATTCAATTTGCCTGTTCCGATATAGGTTGAAGGGACAATCGCATTTAAGTTTTGGATAACGGTATCCAAAACCTCAATGTTTGAAGCAAAACATAAATTCTTCAGTTCTTCGAGTTGATAGTAGAACAATTCGTCGTCCCCTAGATTAACGCTGACAATTACCGCTTTTTGGGGTTCTATAATTGTGGATATTTCGCTAATTTGTTTCATATGATACCTCTTGTTACATATAGTATAACATATTTTTCAAAAAAATTTCCTTAAATCGATTAAACGCAGTTTGTTTTGACTCTTCATTTTGTCAATTAACTATTTAAAAAAGCATATACTTGTAATGACTATAGGAGGAACATTATGTTAGATAACTTTAGTCGACAAGCCATTCAAATTATTGAAGACGCCAAAAAAATCGCCATGGCTTGGGAAAGCCCGTTGGTCGGAACCGAGCACTTGCTGATGGCAATGTATGAAATGCGGGATACGATTTGTCGTTTTTTGCTTGAGGATCGGTTAATTGAGGATGCGGAGCTTCGGGCGGTTTTTGAGGAAATGATTGTTTTAAGAAAAAAAGAACATCAGGATATTCTTTATACCAAAAAGTTCCAGGAAATTATTTTTAATTCCCGCGAACTGGCTATCCTTTTAAAAAGCGAATTCGTCTTTGACGAACACTTGTTTTACTGCCTGTTGAAAGAAGAGTCGACCGTGGCAAGGGATGTGTTGGAACGTCTCGGAGTAAATATCCCAGAAATGTTGAAAGATATCGAAGATATCTTCGGTTTCAAAAACGAACCAAAGGAACCATTTCCGTTTTTGACCAATTTGTCGAATATCAACCGGCCGCACGATTATGTAAAAAGAGGAAACCATATCGAGCGAATTAAAATCATTATGAATAAAAAGCAAAAAAACAATCCGATGTTAATTGGAAATGCCGGTGTAGGCAAAACCGCGATTATCGAATCCCTCGCCCAAGATTTAAAAAACGATACTATTTACCGGTTGGATTTAGGAGGAATTTTGGCGGGAACGAAATACCGGGGGGAACTCGAAGAAAAAATTGTCAAAGCAATGGAATTTATCAAAGAAAACAAAGCGATTCTTTTTATTGACGAAATCCACAATATCGTGGGAGCGGGTTCCAATGAAGGCTCGTTGGATATCGCAAATATTTTAAAACCATATCTTGCCCGTCCCGATATCCGCTGTATTGGGGCAACCACCCTTGAGGAATACTATCGTCACATCGATAAGGACAAAGCGCTCTTAAGAAGATTTCAAAATATTTATGTTGATGAACCGACTGTCGAAGAAACCAAAAAGATTCTTAAAGGCATTAAAAACTATTATGAAGATTACCATGAAGTCGTGTTTGACGATTCCGATATTGATCAAATTGTTGAGGGGTGCGAAATGTATTTGCCGATGCGCGCCTTTCCCGATAAAGCCATCGATGTGTTGGATGAAGCGGGGGCAAGGCTGAAATTTGGGGACGAAACCCGAAAAGCAATCATCATTGATCAAGTCGTTAAGGACATGAGCGGATTGGACTCAGTCACTTTGGAAGAACTAAGAGAAAAGAGTTTATATTATGAGGAAATGCGCCCCTTTTACATGCGCTTTTTGGGTGGTTTCTCCACCAAAGCCAATATTGCTAAAATCTTGGCAGGACCGAACTTTTCGCTGGAACGTTTAAAAGAAGACTTATATGCCGTCTTCAACTTTAAAGAGGAAATGATGCTATCGATTAATTTAGACTATTATCACGACTCGGCCTCAATCAACAACCTAATCGGTTCCTCAAAGGGTTACGTAGGTTACGAAAGCGGAGGGATATTAACCGAACACATTCTGAAATATCCGCTGTCATTAATCTGTTTTGACTGCTTCAACCAAGCCCATCCCAGCGTAAAAAGCTATCTTCAAAAATTAATGGATTTTTCTGTTGTCATCGACAACAAAGGAAGAAAAGTATCTTTAAGAAATACCATATTTGTCATTAAGGATTATACCGTGAAAAAGAGCCCCGTTGGCTTGATAACAGAGGAAAAAACCGATAAACCAAATGAGTTTGATTTAGTGCTTTCGGATTGTAAAAGCAGGGAAAATAAAGGTAAAAATTGTTTAGAACGCTTTTTTTCAATTTTAAACCGACTAAAAATTGAACTGGAATTTAAGGATGTTCCGAAATCGGATGACGATTTGGAAGCAATTGTTGCAAAAATTTTGCTGGAAGGAAAAGGCAAATACCGTTTATTTTATCGAAATAATCAATATGATTATCAAAAAATTGCTTAGAAATTATAACCGCTTTTTTGCTTTTAAAAAGCGGTTTTTGTTTTGGATTGGGTTTTTTATACATTTTTGCTCATTTATTCCTTTTTCCATGGTATAATATGATAAAAAGTGGTGATGGTATGAAGATGATCAGGGAAAATGCTTATCGTTTGATGTCAAGCAATAAACATTTGTTGAACATTTTGGAAGAAAACTATTTCATCGAACTAGGCGTTGTCAATATCCACTTACTTGGAAAGCTTTTGGCAGGTCAAGTGCTTGATTTAAACGACTTCGTTGATAGCGAAATCACTCCGGAAGGTATCGGAAAAATTACCGATGTTCCGGAAAACGACGCTTCCTTTCAGATTATTTATCTGTTGCATTTGCGTCAAAGAAGCTCCAGTTACAAATTGTTTTTGACTTGTGGGGTAATCCGCTATCTTGATGAAGAAAGCCAAGAAATCTATGCACCGGTGGTTTTGATTCCAATTGAAATCGACATTGAATCGAAAAAAATCGTTAAGACCAGCGATGCTTTCGTCAACTATTTGCTTGTCCGCCGTTTGACCAGCGAAAACACTCCAATTTCCATTAATACCGATAATATCACTACCGTCGACCAAGTCGACCGGATTGGCATGGACTTGGCTAAAAAAACCAACACCCACTATTCTTTGGAAAATTATATCACCTTCGGAAAGATCGAATATAAAGACTTTACGATTAACCGCGATTTCTTTGACACCAATCGCTCAATTTTTAATATGGAACCGCACTTGCTGTACAAAGAATATTTTAAAAAGATAACCAGTATCCTTCCTACCAATATTTATCAAAAGCATATTTTGCTTAGAGCAAGCCAGGGCAGCAACTTCGGCGTGGAAGGAAAACTTGGTTCTGGCAAGACCCACACCATCATGAATATCATTACCGATAAACTATCCAAAGGCAAACGCGTTTTGTACGTCAACCACGATATCGATAATATTTGGGACGTGGAACGCAACTTCAAGATGATTGGGTTGGCGGGGTTTGTCTTTAATTTGGTTAACTTTTACGAACAGGCCGCTCTTCCCGAAACGCAAGTAATCGAAAACGTTCCAGAATACCTAGACTTTTCGTTAATCGAAAAAGTTGCCCAATATGAGAAAACTTTGGAAGAAAAAAATCACGGTTATCAATACCATTTTTTGCTTGAACAACTGGCGATTATCAAAAACACTACGCAAGCGGAACCGATTATTATTGAAGAATTCTTGGAACGGTTCGAAATTGAGAAGATTGCAAGCATCTTGGAAGAAGTGGAGGCCTGCTTAAATCAAGTCGATCCTTACGCTGACAATGTTTGGCGCAACATCGAACCGTATTACAATACCCTTCATATTCCGGACATAGCCAAGCAAGCAAAAAAAATGGAAGAAATGTTGGGTGAAATAAGTCATGCAGCTAAAAGGTTCACGACCAAATACGGGTTGCATTTACCGGACAGCATGCGCAGTTTTCACCAATTAACAACATCGCTATCCACCTTTTTGGTTACGCCACCGCCCTTGTGCTGGTCGGACTCCTTTAAGTTTGACGATGCCCATCAAGCGGTAATTGCCATCAGCGTTTGGCAAGAAGCCCAATATGAACTGTCGCAATATTATCAGCTTTACATCAATTCCAATTACGAAATTGGCACTGTCGCCAAGATTGTCGAAGAATTGTACGATAAGTTTTATACCAAACACGATGCGCTTTATTTGAACCGGTTGCTATCAAAATCAACCAATCTCGAAGAATTGGTTTCTTCCATCGATGCGCATCGCAACAAATTCAATGATTTAGCCGATAAGATAACTTTATTTATCGAAACTTCCAAATTGCCGCTCAATATTTACGGTTTCTTTAAGAAGTTTGAGCGCTATTTGTCCGACAATGTGATACCGGTTAAGTGGTTTGAAATCTCTGTTTCGAACGATTTTGATTCGTTTGAACGGAAGGGACGAAACTTGCTTCGTCGTCTTCAAAAATTAAAAGGAGCTATCGGCGAGTATTTCCTCAATCCCGAAAGCATCCATTTTGCTATGGTTCATCAAAACAATTCCGGGAAACGTTTAAACCGAATGGTTAAAAGCCGCCTTTCTCAAGAAGCCAAAAGGAACAAAGCTTTGCCGACCGTAGTTGGTTTAGTCCAACAATATTACCACATTGCCCTAAGTTTAAACAGCCATTTAGGCTTTGATTTTACCGGGGTCGCCGAAGAAGTTTGGGAGAATGCTGTACACTTTTTTGACTTTATCAAAGGTTTGCCGGAAAAGGAACGCTCGATTTACAATGCTTTGGTAGCCAATAAGAAGGATTTGTTATATTCCGAGATTTTGCCTTTAATCGGCAGTTTCAATCAAGAAGTTAATTCCTTGCAAGAATTATTTAAGCAATTAAAATCGTTTAGAATCGTCATTCCTCAAACGGATTTGATGCAACAGCTCGATCTTTATAAACCTTGGGAAACCTATTTTCTTAAAGTGCTTACTTTACGAAAAAACATTTACCTGATTTTTAATAAAACAAGCGACGTTACTTTAACCGATTTGTTGGAATTAATGAACAGAGATCAAGATTTAATTGATCTTGAACAAACGGTGGAAAGCCGAAGAGACCTATACAATAGTCTGCTTGGGGAACTCTATCGCGGTCTCGATACCAATTGCGTCAATGTCTCAAAATTGATTGACCATTTCGATGATTTTTCCGCCCGCGTTATTAATCCCGACCTCCTTCAGGATCTCTTGTCTTCAAAAAAGATGAGAGAAATGACCAATGAGTATTTCCATTTGGAGGGTTTGTACCGAACCTGGCTCGAAACTTATCGGCATTTTTCCCGCTATTTCAGAGGAGGTTTGTCGCAATTCCATGACATTCCGCTTCATCAAACCTTAGAATTAATCAAAACCTACACCAGCAAAATCCAACAAATGGAACCGATGTTCATTGTCATGGAACATTTGCGTACCCTTGAAGAATATGGTTTACGAAATTTGGTGGAAGGTATCCGAAAGTCCGAGTACCACAAAGCAATCAAGACGCGCTTTTTGCTTTCTTGTTATTTGAAATTGAAAGAAGCTTTTGAAAAAAAGACGAATGTTTTTAAAAAACAAGAAATTCTAAAGTACCTTGAGGATTTGATGGAACTTGAAAAAAATTATTGTGCCAAGAATCTTGAGCATCTCCAAAAGGAAGCTGCTCTTCAGTATCCGAAGGTACGCAACAAATTGGATAATATTCCGTTCCATCAGCACCAAAAGCAGATTGAAGCGGGAGAAAGGTTTAAGCTTTTATATCTGGCCGATATCGATATTTTCAATAGTTCAATCGATTTAAAAGCTTTCGACTTGGTAATCGTTGACGATGCCCATCTGTCGAGTGCGCATAAATACAATCGCATCAGCGAATGCAACCAAGTTATCGTATTTGGCGACACCAGTTTCAGAAGTTCCATTTCCAATACCCTCATGAAAAGGATCGACAAAGGGTCGATATCGTATTTGCCTTATCGTTATGTCAAGGTAAGCACAAGGTTCCAAAACGATTGGAACGTCCGTAACCAATATATTTATGAGTTTTCTCCGTTAATTGAAACGAAAGCGATTGAATCGATTGCGGAGTTTGCGACAATGATAGTCAATTTCATTTACCGTAACACGCAAAAAACGGTAAATATTGTGATTGCGAACCCGGAGACGCAAAGAACGTTTTATACCGAAATCGTCATGAAACTGAAACGTTACTTCTCCGACGTGGAAATCGTCAATATTCTTTCTTGGAACATTAGAATTATCAATGCCTCCACGGAAGGCACGCGCTATGTTCATGAAATCTATCTATATTACCCGGATTTGGAATCGTTCGATTATCAGAACCAATCTTTAATTTTTAGAAACTTTACTGTTGCCCAAGACAAAATCGTTCTCCTCTACCTTCAAGGCAAAAATGCCCAAGAAAACGAGAACAAACGACAAGTGATTGAGAACTTAATTGGCACTTCAACCCAGGAAGCCAAAAAGTTGGACGGAGTTGCCAAACTGTTCTTTGATAAACTGGCCAAGAAAGGCTTGCAACCTGAACCCGGTTTTGGCGCTTTCGACATTATTATCAAAGGAGCACAACCGGTCGGAATCATTATCCTCGAAAAAGGCAACGGAAAATCCTTATCGTTAATCGATAAATATCATTTCTACTACGAACAGTATCAAAAGAACGGATGGTTTGTAAAAATGATTTTCACAAACGCCTTAATCAATCAATTCAATTCAACAGTCAATTCCTTAATTAAAGAAATCAAAGAAAGAAGCTACAGTCAAGAGATTGTGCTTACGGATGAGTTTTAGTTAATTATGACGCAAAAACAAATTTTGCGCGACATTGTCAAGGAGATTAAACGCAAACCTTCATCGACCAGTGCTTTAAAGAGTAAATTAAAACGTGCCATTAAGGCAGGAATTGATGTCAATCAACCCTTATACCGGGGAAGAACTTTGATGCATTATGCGGTTAAAGCCAATGCCAAAGGAACGGTTAGGATCTTGGGTGAACTGGGGGTTGACGCCAGGGTTTGCGATCTTGATTACCATACCCCCTTGCACTTTGCCATCTTGCACGATTGCTATTATGCGATAAAGGAATTGTTGAAATTGGAAATTGATATTAATGCTTTGGGGGAATTCGAACAAACGCCCTTGCATCTTGCGGTTATAAAAGGCAACCTTGATATCATCAAGTTATTGATAAACCATGGTGCCGACTTAATGCTTGTTGATGAGAAAAACCTGACCCCTTTAGATTATGCCATTGACGAAAAAAATGAGAAAATTACCAAATACTTACAAAGTTCTATGAAGGAGTATGTTCATGAATTACAAGATTATTGATAACATAATTCAATACATTAAAGACTACACCAACAATTTTTCGCCGTCTGGCTTGGTCCGCTTTTCGGTGGATGCGGTGCTGGTGGCAATTACGGTTTTCTTTGTTATTAAGTTTTTCCTTCGTCATTCCAAAAAAGAAGTGGTGCTTTTAACCATCTTTTCGATGGTTGCTTTGCTTGCCATCATTTCGATTCTTGATCTGTGGATGATGCTTGAGGTTTACAAATGGGCGATTGTCATCTTTATTGGGGTAGTTATTGTATATTATGCTCCAGAAATAAGGGCATTTTTGGGCGATATTGTAAGAAGCAGAACCAGCAAAAGTTTTGCAAGCGACGACGTTGCCAAAGAACAACTCATCAATACTTTAATTGCGACCGTCGATTATTTGTCGCGCAGATCAATCGGCGCCTTAATCACCATTGAAAAAGAACATTCGCTTAATACCTATATCGAAAAAGCGATTCGTTTGGAATCGGCTATCAGTTTTGAATTGTTGTCAACGATATTCTTGCCGGGCACGCCGCTCCACGACGGCGCCGTCATAATTCGCGGAACCACTTTAATGTGCGCCGGTGCTTTTCTTCCTTCTTCCGACAAAGCGGACATTCCCAAGAACTTAGGATCCCGCCACCGCGCAGCTATCGGCATCAGCGAAGTAAGCGATGCTTTCACGATAGTCGTTTCCGAAGAAACTGGCCATATTTCAACCACGATTGAAGGAACCATAACCACGGAGATTTCCCTTGACAACTTACGCCTTTCGCTCATGCAGAACATCATCGTCAAATAAGGAGGAAAGTTAATGTTGATTGAACATTTAAAAGCTATTTTTCAAGCTGTAAATCAACCGCTTTTGCTCCTTGGGGTTGCGATTGTCTCTGGCATAATTGTCTTAGGTTTTATTAAGTTGCTAAACCATCAAAGGTTTGGCTATGTGGAACTGTTTAGTTTATTGGTGATTGCGGGGATATTTATTTTCTTTTATCCCCTGAACAATCTTTTTAAGTATTTACTAAATTTTGCCCTTGTATTGCTTTTGTTTTACAGTGCTTATTCCTATTATTTAATTCATAAACGTCAAAACTTAAGACGCGAAAGAATTATTCACCACTTAAAAAACGTTAATTTTGATTACTATTATTCGACCAATGCCAAGGATAAAATTGTCGACGCTTCTGTTTCCTTTTCCACCTTGACCGGTCTTACCCTTTCCGAAATAAAAAAGGAAAAAGGCATTAATTTGCTTTTGAAAAACTTTGATATTACTAAAATTGCGGGGAAAGAGGCGAGCGAAACAGTTTTGGCTGCTTTCCAAAACGATTACCATCAAGGAATTAAACCTCATCAATTTTATAAGTTTGAAATCGAAGCGTTGGTTAAAGGCAAATTGGAAAGTTATCGTGGTATAGTACAGCCGTTATATGACGGAGAAACCTATCTCGGCAAAAACGTCTACATCACGCAAAACCGCTTGGAAATCCTTGATACGCTTCGTCAGGATTTTGAAAAAGCGCGCCAAGGTTGGGAAGACGCTCTCGGCAAAGCCCATATCTTAATGTCTTTGTCCAATCAAGCCATTATTTATTATGACTTTCAAACCAAGACTTATGTGGCTACCGATTTGTTCCAAAAAGCAACTTCGCTTAGTTATCCGGAGTTGACATTTGATGATTTCATCGCCATGATCCATCCCGACGATCTCGATTTTTACATCGAGCAAGCCTCGACCGTCAATTCCCTTTCCACCACAAAATTAAAATATCGTTTGCGAATCAACGACAGTTTTTATCATGTTGTGGAAAACGCCATCTATTTGGAAAAAGAGCGGGGACTCGTATCCGTCATCCATTTGCTCGGCAAAGCCGAAGACGCAAGTGAAAGAGAAGGAGTTTTGGAAAGCGAAGACGAGGAAGCAAAACTACAGGAACTTGAAGACAGTAATCCAAAAGATGCCTTTGAAAATATTGAAGCAATTTTAAAAGCCGCTTTGGGGAACAACAATGAAGAAATTTGATTTGGTTTATTTGATTGCGGGGGTGGGGAGCCGCTATAACGGTTTCTTTCGCAAAAGCTGGGAACTGGTTGACAATAAGCCACTCTTTACCTATGCTTTAGTGGCCTTCTTTAGCCACCCTTCATTAAATAAAGCGATTATCGTTACTCATCCTTTAGACCTGGAAAAAGTAAAAGCCTATTTGGCCGAAAACCATTATCCTCTTGACAAAATCGTTTTTACTACGGGCGGAAAAACCCGAGCAAAAAGCGTCAGAAACGGTTTAAATTTTGTAAAAGCTCCATGTTTTGTCATTCACGACGGTGTAAGACCGTTTGTCACAAGCGAAGATATTGATGCCCTTTTAAAGGCGCTTGATGAAGCGGACGGGGTAACTTTTTACCATCCGGTAGCGGATACCGTAAAAGCGGTTGAAGGCAAAATAGTGACTTTAAATCGAAACGCTTTAAAAGCAGTGACGACTCCTCAAGGGTTTAACCTAAATACCCTCAATTTAATTCAAAACCCTAAAATCGCAGATGAGAACATTCTTGATGAAATAATGTTAATTGAGAATGAATTAAAAGTAGCCTTTTTAGAAGAAACTCATCCGCACACTAAACTCACCAACCCAAGCGACTTGGAACTGATTAAAAATATTTTAGAAAAAAACAAAACAACGGCCATTAGCCAAGCAAATTCCATCGGCATTTCTTTTGATTTTCATCCGTTTGAAAAAAACCGTCCCTTGGTTTTGAGCGGAATTACTATTCCGTTTGATAAAGGTTTGGCGGGGCATAGCGACGCCGATGTGGTGTATCACGTGGTGGCGGAAAGCATAATGGGTGCTTTAAAATTGGGTGATTTGGGAACGCTTTTCCCTGATAACGATCCCGCCTTTAAAAACATGACATCCTCATACTTTATTAAGGAAGTCATGAAGCATGTCAAGAACCAAAAGGCGAAAATCCTTCATATCGACGTTACCATATTTTTGGAACAACCCAAACTATATCCGTATAAATACCAAATGGCCAAAAACATTGCTGGTCTGCTGTCAATTTCGGAAAACAATGTATCCGTCAAAGCCACAACCATGGAAAAACGCGGGCTTGTGGGGAAAGGCGAAGGTGTGGCAGCGGAGGCT
>DUPC01000007.1 GCA_012838545.1 Acholeplasmataceae bacterium | reverse complement strand
TGGGATTTCCGGTTTCCCTTCAGTTAATTGTATGGGGTTTTTAAAAAATAATGCCACTGCCCCCAAAAAGCCATAAAAAAGGAGGTCGCGTGAAAACGGCCCCTTTTTCATTCCTTTACAGCTAATACTACTTCATTAATGCCGCAATTATTTGATGTTTGTCGTATAATTTCTCTTTTATACCCAGATGATTGATTTGATCAATATAAAGTAAAATTTGCTCCAGCACACCTGTAATATAGGTTTCCTCGGTAATTTCGGTTATGCTTTCCAAATAAGCTATCATTGCCGAATAATCTGTGCCGGTATCAACATATTGATAGAATTCTTTAACATTTTCCCTCAATTGCAAAATATAAGCCAATAATTTGTCTTGTTTTGAGGAGGTCATAGAAACCGTATAGTCGCGCTTCATGACGCTGAAACCATCCATTAACCCACGGTTGGAAAATATGGTTTTTGCGGAGAACTTGCACCAACCGACCGGATAAGCAGAAATTACGCTGTAAATCTGCTCCGCATTCAACCCCGGCAACCCTCCGTTACCCTCTGGGAACAAACCGACAACAATATCCGCCCGACCGTTTACCTTTTGGTAAAATGATGCTAAAGTTGACATGACGGACCCAGTATCGCCGCTATAAATCATCGGTTCAAGGGTATCCAGCCAACCATTGTCGAGCCATAAATCCCAATTTTGTTGATATACATTGATTGCGGAAGATATGCTAGGCATAATAGCTCCGGAAAAAGAGATATTTGGTTTTATTTTACGCATTTCGGTAACCAAGTTTTCCACTAAACCATTTAACAAATCTCCCTTAAATTGCAACCACTGATTTCGAAAAGTTTTGGATTGAATGAGCGATTGTTTGACGTCACCAGAAAAACCCGTGGTGGTTTTGAATAAATTAATGAAACTGTCGGTATAACCGCCGTCTTTAATCCCTGCCGGATTGGCGATTACGCCATCATAACTGTATAGATTTCCCCCTGGGAAACGGATAAAATCAAACTCTACACCATCCAAATTATAATTGGCAACCAATTCGGTAAAGACATTAATCAAGAATTCCTGAACATCCGAACGGGAAATATCCAAGAAGTACATTCCGTTGAAATTGTCTTCGCCGTTAAAACCGGTTAAAACCCAACCTCTGTCTTTATAAACAGCAGGCAACCAACCGTCCCCGCAGATTAAGGTATTGGTCCAAGCGGATACTTCAATACCCCGTTTATGCGCTTCTTCCACAAAGCATTCAAGATAATCTTTATAGCCGGTATATACTTTTCCGTCCGAATGGCGCTGTGGCAAATAATCCGAAGGGTAAATCGCATGGCCGCCAAAGGTGACGTTGAGATATACCTTGTTAAAGCCCAGTGCTTTTACGTCATCTAAGAGTTCCTCAACTTCTGAAAGATTTCTTTCCTCATAATCGCCCGAACGAAGCGGATAATGCCAGAAAGCCTTGGTTTCAATAGGGTTCGTTTCCACAAGCAAGAAGTCAACAAGCAATAAAGTATTTTCTACTTCTTTTGCAATGCTGGCAGAATATTCATTCGGGTTAGCAACCAAATCGTTATAAGTATCAATGGCGGAATTGATTTTTTCCAAAATCTTTTCGTAGTTGAGGGCTCGGAATTCGGAATAATAAGCATTTTGGGTTTTCAAAATGGTTTCGTTTATCTTAACGTTTAAACCTATCAACTTCGAAAGAACCGTATCCCGATGTCCTTTTACCGTCAAACTATCCCGATGGAAAACGACATAGTCGCCGATTTGCACTTTGGATTGAAGGAGGGTTGCGGTTGAGGAGTGTCCAGAAAGGATAAACCCGCCTTCCGGTAAATCCACAAGCGTTCCGGCGGATACTACAATACCGTTTGACGCAACCCCCACTTCATATCCGTAAGCGTTGCGACCTTGATAGCTTTGGGCATCGTAATAATGCATCTGATTCGCATTTCTAAAACCGCCAATAAAAATATTGGTGAAGGTATAAAGGGAATGCGTTAAATCCAAAGAAGCAAGCAAAACATTTGAATCAGTAATATCGTTATGGCTGATGCTTTCAACATACTTCACATAATCACCCAATTCAATATCGATGTTTTCTTTTTCGTAAAGTGGTCTGACATAAGTGTTTTCCGTAACATAGGAAAAGTCTGTATCCCAGCCGACAAACTTATAACCCCGTTTTTCCGGGGGGATCGGCGCTGTGGCGCCATTGCCTTTTAAAACAATTTCTCTACGCAAAACGTTTTCTGCTTCATCCAAAAAGAAAACATCAAAAAATTCTTTTATTTCATCGAACATCGGATAAAGATCCAGGTTCTTCGTTACCGAACTAAAGTCTTCGCTCCATCCAATAAAGGTATACCCTTCTTTAATCGGATCTTGGGGTGCTTGGGCGCTACTGCCCTTTTTGACGCGTTGGGTATCGATTAAATTATTATCGCCGTCAAAAAATTTAACCGTAAAAAATTGACCGGTTTGTTGACAAGAAAGCAAAGTGCCAAATATAAGCACTAGCGAACAAAGGGCGACTAATTTTACTATCTTTTTCATACAACATCCACTCTCCTTCGCAACGTAAAAAAAATCGACTTAATTGTAACATAATTAGGTATTTTAAACAAGAAGAAACATCATTCTTTTTTCTTCTTGACGCTTTTTACAACAATCACGGGAACCATCATCTCTTCTTCCAGTCCCCCTGCATGCGTAGCCTTAAAAAGCATTGGTTCATCTATTGCCGAAAAAGCATACTTGTGTTTGGCTATTGCGATAAAATCACCTAGAAATTCTTGGGATTTTGGGGAAACATTTCCCAATAAACCTAATTTTGCCAAATCTTCTGTTTTGTAAAGTTCAAAATAAGAGCTAAAATATCGGGTAAACGTTTCTTCAAAACCAATTGGATCATTGACATAAAAAGCGGTAAACCGACTTTCCAGGGTCGGCTTATGAACAAAATATTTTGTAATTTCCGGAAATTTGTTTATGTATAGCGTCTTAATATCAACCAAACCGTGATCTGCTACAATCAACACAACGGTATCTTCATTCAAATGTTTCGCTAAATATTTTGCTTGTTCGTTGATGTCGATTAAACAAGCTTTAACCGTATCCGAACAACATCCTTCAAAGTGAATTGAAGAATCCGGATAATCCCAATAAGCATAAGTAAAGGTTGCTTGATTGCTTGTATTGGTAATATTAACAATCCGATCCATCATCTCTTTTAAACTATGACAACCGCCGGGCATAAAAGCAGGATACAACTCTTGCGTCTTAACGCCCGAGAATTCTTGATGGAAAGGAGTAATCGGTACTTCTTTTAAGTAAGGAACATCCACTTTTTTGTTGTCAAAATAATTAAGGCTTTGAAACATGACAATATACTGGTCAAATTGATTAAAATATTGATACCAGCCTATCCAACCGGTTTCCCCCGGGGTTTTTCCGGTTCGTAAAGCGGTAGTGGCAGCCACTGTAGTCGAAGGGTAAATCGATGTCACGTAATCGATTACCTTTTGCCTGATAAAGTGTTTTTTTGTCAAATGGTATTCCAAAATGTTTTTTCCCAGTCCATCCAAAACCATCAGCACGACATGTTTGGCCCCTTTTAAAGCTTTATCGACACTAGGCAAGGTTGAAAAAGGCGAAACCGAATTGAAATGATGTTGAACAGAACTTACCACATTGAGCAAACTGTGGGAAAAGTCGGGTCTGACAACACGGTATTGTGGTCTATGGTATCCTTCCTTCTTCATAGCAGCCATGATAAAAGAGGTTTTCCCATCGATGTATTTTTCAATATCATAAGGATATTTATGTGCTAACTTTTTCTTGAGTTTACTGTACTTTTTAACTTGTTCATGATGTTTCAAGAGATGTTTTTTCAACACCATGTGTTCCACATATCCTTGACCATCATCAAGGCACACATAAAAGTGACAAGGAGGGAGTTCTGCATTATCGCAATAATAGGCATAACGACCCTCTATCGTCAAATCTCCTCGAAACCGAAAACCGATTTGTGCCAATTTATTATTGATTTCAGGAAGCAAATTCAAATCAGGAATCACCATATCGATATCGATAATCGGTTTTGCGCTTGCCTTTTCAATGGCTGTCGAACCGACATGTACCATTTCATATTCGGGAAAATAGCTACCTAAAAAGGTTTTTATTTGTTCAAATTGCTTTTTCCACTCCGAAGAATAATCAACAACTTCAATCTTTCTCATATTTTTCCTTTCAAATTAACAAAATAAAAAGGGGGGCAAAAAACTGTATCCCCCCCTAAATTTAAATGTGAAATTTCCGTTTTATCTCTGTTTCGACAATGCGATTGGCAAAGATTACTAACCCCAAAAGCGTCGCATAAGAAAGGCTTGCAGAAACAATGCTAAGAATAATCGGTTGAACCAAATCAAACAAAACCAAGATTAACGGTACAAAACCGATTATGCAAAGCAAAAGCAAGTGAATCAAGAATTCGCGCCGAGTTTGGCGTTTAATAAACATGATAATTATTATAAGGGCAATAAAGGTCATTGAAATAATCGGCATCCCGTAAGACAAAGCCCAAGTAATCGGACTGCTGGATTCCGCCGGTTCCATCACCGCATTTATCGCTATTAATAAAGCGATAATCATCAAAGCATGAAGGAAAAGTTTTAACCCCCAGCGATTTCTGATTTTAAAAGTAATCAGGCAGGTAAGCCAAATATAAACCAAACAGCTATCGACAATGATAAACCAATAAACCTTGCTTTTGATTAGAAGGTTTACCATAGTCGCAATAAAGATGGCAAGCATTACCACAAAACTAAGAATGCGAAACCAGGTCACAATTCGGTACTTCGTGTTTCGGTATTGGGGATAGGATAAAGTTAAGGGACTATCGTCCTGCTTTTCCAAAGGTCCCGAACACAATGGGCACCTAGAGGTTAAAGTCGCTACTTTAACTTTGCATTTTTGGCAATATAACATATTCATCACCTTTTAGTTTTGTTCCCAAAGATTGGATGAAATTTCTACTTCCAATCCTTGGTCGGTTAAAAATTTAAAGAAATGATACTCCAAGTCGGTTTCGTAGTATCCCCGGGAAAAGGATAGAATCGTGTAATCTTCATAGGTTGCCACCGCAACACTTGGGATTCCCCCGGAACCTAAATTAAATTCCACTTCTTCCACAAATGGTTTCATTGATTCTGGAAGCCGAACAACTCCTAAATTGGAAATCGTAACGGTAGTTGGACGGCTGCCAAAGAAATGATAACCGGCTTTTAACAAAATTTTCTTTATGAATAAGGGCAAAATCCTTACAATAAATTTCTTTTCGATGCCGACATTCAAATTTAGTTTCTTTTGCAAATCGTCTTTGGTTAACCGTTCTTTGAAAGATTGCTTGATGTCTTGCAACACTTCGTCAAAGGTGATATCCTTAGATTTAAAGTGATAAATTGTATGGAAAAACAAAGCAAAGTTGCGAATGGTTTCCGAAGGGAAATGACGGCGCATGTTAACGGGAATGCAAATATTTATCGGGCGTTTTTCCATTTCCACCGAATCGTTAAATTGAATGACGCTATAGGTAAGGAGTGCCACCAAAAATTCCGTAACCGTGACATTCTTGGATTTGGCTAATTTATAAATAGCATGGGAATCGATTTTTCCCTTTACAACAGCGCTACCGTAAACAGCAAATTTTGTTCCCTGAATTTTAAACGACTTGTCGGTGGGAAGCGGTTTGCCTTTTTCCTTGGTATAATAGCGCAAATAGCTGTCTTCTGTTTCGCTAAAGGTCGGAACTTCCTCAATGGTTCTAACCAAACCTTCCGCAGAAAGGTTGTGTCCTTGAAGCAATAAATACTGATAGCAGATGGCCTTTAAGAATTCCATCGCACCGCTTCCGTCACATAAACCGTGGAACACTTCCAAACTAATTCGTTTTTGATAATAATAAATGGTGAAAAAGTAATTGTTGTTTTCGTGCAAATCAATCGGTTTGCAAATACGGGCCGGTTCCGGTTTTACAATCGGTTTCTTTTCATTGGGTTCATAATAATACCAAAACAAACCATGTTTCATTTTGACATAAAAAGTGGGAAAACGCGTTTGACACATCTCCACTGCTTTTTGCAATATTTCCGGATTAACTTCTTCTTTTAAAGTCATGGAGACGCGGAAAACATGGCTTTCTTTAATTGTGGTAACAACCGGGTAGATTTTCGCCGCATTATCCAAACGATACCATTTACGTGATTGATCAATGAAATTATCCATAATAGCTCCTTTAAAGGCAATAATATATAATTATATTTGTTTATAATAGTATACCATAAAACCTTGTTTTTTTTCGCAAATTAACGCAAAAGATATCGTTTTTTTGTTCAAAAGGGGTTTTTTTGTGTTATACTAATAATGCTTACTATGCGAAATTCTTACAGGAGGAAAAGAATGGCTACTAAATACATCCCTGAACCCTTTCGCATAAAAATGGTCGAAACCATCAAAATGTTGTCCAAAGAAGAAAGAGTTCAGAAGATAAAAGCAGCAAACTACAATTTGTTTAATTTAAAATCCGATGATGTGTACATCGATTTATTGACCGACAGCGGCACCAATGCGATGAGCGCCCACCAATGGGCAGGGCTCATGGTCGGCGACGAAGCATATGCAGGGGGGAAAAGTTATTTTAGGGTAATCGAAACCGCCCAGGATTTGTTCGGCTATACCTACATTCAACCCGTGCATCAAGGCAGAGCCGCTGAAAAAGTTTTGTTTCCGCTTTTGCTTGACAAAGGAAAAATCGCTTTATCCAACATGTTCTTTGATACCACACGGGCACATGTCGAACTAACCGGCGCCAAAGCTTTGGACTTAGTTACTCCGGAAGCTCTAACCCCGAGCGTCCCTTATCCTTTTAAGGGAAATATGAATACTGAGCGATTGGAAAAAACTATTTTGGAACTTGGCAAAGAAAAAATCGGTGTCGTCGTTATGACCATTACCAATAACTCCGCGGGCGGTCAACCTGTATCTATTGCCAACATGGCGGAAACTGCTGCTATTTGTCAAAAATTCAAAATCCCACTTTGCATCGACGGAGCAAGATTTTCGGAAAATGCTTATTTTATCAAAAAAAGAGAGCCTGGCTACCAACAGGCATCTATCAAAGATATCACAAAAAAGTTTTATAGTTTTGCCGATATGTTTATCATGAGTGCCAAAAAAGATGCCATCGTCAACATCGGCGGACTAATCGGGATTAAAAACAATGAAACCCTAATCCAACAAGTCAAAAGCAATACCATCAACTATGAAGGTTTTATTACATATGGAGGGCTTGCAGGTAGGGATTTGGAAGCAATGGCCATCGGGTTGACGGAAGTCGTCGATGAGGACTATTTAACTTACCGAATCGGTCAAATTGCCTACCTTGCCAACAAACTAGATGAAGCAGGCATTGCTTACCAAACTCCTCCGGGGGGACATGGTCTTTTCATTGATACATCCAGCTTGTTTCCTCATATTCCATATAACCAATTCCCAGCCCATACTTTGGCGGTTGAATTATACATTGAAGCGGGAATCAGAGGTTGCGATATCGGTTCCTTCATGCTGGGAAATGACCCCGAAACCGGAAAACAGCGAAAAGCCGAATTTGAATTTATGCGCCTTGCAATCCCTAGAAGAGTTTATACCCAAGCTCATTTGGATGTAGTAGCAGAGGCCCTAGCGGATATCAAAAAACGAGCTAGTTCCATTAAGGGTTTCCAAATCACTTGGGAACCGGCAGTGCTACGCCACTTCCAAGCCAAACTAAAACGAATCGATGAATAAAGGTGTAAAAAGTCCCTTCGACACCATTATTAAAAAACGAGCAGTTTATTTACCGCTCGTTTTTTCTAGTTATAAACTTTTTTGATTAGGAAGGTAATTGGCATGAATCGCCCGCATCAACCTAATTCTTTCTTCCGCAAACCGATTCGCCACCATCTGGGTATTCATTTTCATCTCTTTGGCATATTTAAAGATTTCGAGTAGACGATCATAGATTTTGGCCACTATTTGCAAAGTTTTTTCCCGGTCATACGGTGGATAGAATTCTTGATAAACATTGATTACTCCCCCAGCATTAATCACATAATCAGGGGCATAGAGAATTCCTCTTTCCATTAACATATTCCCGTGCTTTTCTTCATCAAGCAACACATTGTTCGCCGCCCCAGCAACAATCTTAGCCTTCAACCGCGGAATCGTATTGTCATTCAAAATGGCGCCGATGCAATTAGGCGAGAAGATATCGCAATCGACATCATAAATGCTATCTTTTTCCACCAAGGATGCGTTAAAGTCTTTTACAGCTTTTTGCGCTTTATCTTTGCAAATATCGGTAACGATTAGTTTCGCTCCTTCCTGGGCTAAATACCTGCAAAGGTTATACCCGACCGCTCCTACTCCTTGCACCGCAATCCTCTTATCCTTTAAATCGTCGTTGCCCCAAAGAAATTTTGCGCAAGCTTTTATTCCCCAATAGGTTCCATAAGCCGTAACCGGAGAAGGGTTGCCCGACATATTGGCTCTTCCATTGACGAAATTGGTTTCCATCATCATGAAATCGACATCGTTTTCATTAATATTCATATCTTCTCCGGTATAAAAACGACCATTGAGCGATTGTATAAAACGGCCATAAGCCCGTAAATAACTCTCATTTTTTACTTTGTTGGGATTACCGATTAAAACAGTTTTTCCACCCCCACAATTACAAGCTGCAGCGGAGCATTTGTAGGTCATGCCCCGGGATAAGCGTATAACGTCAAATAATGCATCTTCTTCGTTTTGATAATTGAAAAGCCTTGTTCCGCCCAGCGCAGGACCTAAAGTTGTATCGTGGATGGCAGTAATGCCTTTTAATTTGGTTGTTTTATCATAGAAGAAAATCACTTGTTCATGCCCGTATTTCTCCATGTAATTAAAAACTTTCATTTTTTCCTCCCTAAATTTATTAATTTTTTATTTTAAAGAAAATAAAAGATAGATAACCTAAGAATATGCTATGGAAAACAAGAAGGCTATCTGTCAAAATTTTAAAACAAAAGACTAATCCACACTAAAAACTTTCGCGTTTTCTTCGCCTTTCAAGACGCGAAGCGCACCTTTAACCAAAGCAAGCATTTCGTTTTCGCCCGGATATACCAAAACCGGTGCAATAAACTCCACCCGTTCGGTTAATTCTTTAACCAAATACTCCCGATACGCTAAACCGCCGGTTAGAACAATGTAATCGACATCGCCTTTAAAGACGGTTGCGCAAGCACCGATTTCTTTGGCAATTTGGTAAATCATCGCATCAAAAATCAATTTGGCATCCTCATCGCCCGATGCTATCATTTTAACGATTACTCTCGCATCGTTAGTACCTAAATAGGATACTATCCCTCCTTTTCCGTAATTTTTCCGTTTGATTTCTTCCAAAGTATATTTACCCGAAAAACACATCCGGTACAATGGTCCTAGCGGAACAGTTCCGCTTCTTTCTGTTGACATCGGACCGTCGCCGTCCAAAGCATTATTGACATCGATTACGCGACCCTTTTTATGACAAGCCACACTGATGCCCCCACCTAAATGAGCGACTATCAAGTTAAGCTTTTCATATTCGCTGTTTTTATCCAGTGCCACCTGCCTGCCAATCGCTTTATGGTTTAAAGCATGGAAAATACAAGTTCGTTCAATGTCGGCCATGCCGGAAATTCTCGCAATAGTTTCCATTTCATCAACGGAAACAGGATCGACTATAAACGCCGGGATACCTAATTCATTTCCCAAATCAAAGGCTATTACCGCCCCCAGGTTTGAGGCATGTTCTCCTCTTCTGGCTTCTTTCAAGTAATCCGCCATTTCTTGGTTGACGGAATATGTTCCGCTTTCGAGTGGTTTTAACATTCCGCCCCGAGCGGTTATGGCATCAAGACTGGTTAAACTAATACCTGCATTTTCCAATTCGGAAATGATTAGGTTCATTCGAAAGTCTTTTTGACTATAAACGGTGGGGAAAGGGATAATCTCGTCCACATTATGACTAATTTTGCTTTCCCAGATTAATTCTTCATCTTCATAAACTGCGGTTTTTGTGGAAGTTGAACCGGGATTGATGACTAAGATGCGATATGACATATTGTTCTCCTTTTTTTTTTGGTATTATAAACATTTTATTGCTAAGGCAATCGAATACAATTTGGCTTCATGCGAATCGGCACGGGATGTTAAAACAATCGGAGCTTTGGCACCCATGATGATTCCCGCGCTTTTTGGTCCCGAACAGCCAAACATCCAGCCCTTATATAAGGCATTGCCCACTTCAATGAACGGCACAATTAAAATATCTGCTCTGCCCGCTACGGGACTTTCAATTTTTTTGATGCGTGCAGCTTCCAAACTCAAGGCCCCGTCCACCGCAAGCGGTCCGTATAATTCACAATCAGGGATTTCGCCTTTTTCCCATAGTTCCCTTAATTCTTGGGCTTTTAAGGTTGAAGGCATTTTCGGATTGATTTTTTCCACGGCACTTAAAACTGCGACCTTGGGACGGGCAAATCCCAATGCTTTCGCCAGTTCCACCGCATTCATCGTTATTTCTTTCAGTTGAGGAACACTTGGATCGATAATCATGGCCCCATCGCTCAATAAAACCAAGCGGTTTAAGAAAGGCAGTTCGCAAACCATGACATGGCTCAGGATTTTATCGGTGCGAATCCCATACTCTTTGTTCAGGGCTTCTTTCAAAATCACGCTTGTGTCAATTAAACCTTTCATGAGAATTTGCGCTTCCCCTTGGGACACGGCTTTTACCGCCAATTGGCAAGCAAGTTGACCATCCGTTGCATCAACCAATAAAAAATCACTCGGAATATCTTTTCCTATTTCTTGGGCGATACTTTTGATTTTACTGACATTGCCGAAAAGCGAAAATAAACCCATGTCTAGTTCATAAGCTTCAAAAATGGCGCTTAACACCTCATAGTCTTCCGGACACGCCACCGCAATCCTAACCTTTTTATTCGTCTTAAAATTTAGAAGTTCTTTTAGCGACTTCATATTAACCTCCATTTTTCTAAATTTAGAAAACGTTTGCATTAACATTATACTATAACTCCTTCGTTTTTAAAGGAATTATTATAAGGAATTTTCCAAAGAAAAAACTACTTTATAAAGCAGTACTTTGTAAAGCAGTGAGTTTTCAAATATTTGGTTTATTTGACGAAAAAGCAAGTGGTTAAATTGAGAAAACTTATTTGGTGCTCGGCTTAAAGCGTTTCAACCTTAAGGCGTTTAAAACAACCGATACGGAACTAAACGACATAGCTCCCGCCGCAATCATCGGGCTAAGGAGCGGCCCGCCAAACAGATGCAATACTCCCATCGCAATCGGTATTCCCAGCACATTGTAACCGAAAGCCCAAAAGAGGTTCTGCTTGATGTTTTTGATTGTTCGATGGCTTAATTCAAGTGCTGCAACCACATCCAATAAATCGTTTTTCATCAGCACGATATCCGCCGATTCCATCGCCACATCCGTACCGCTGCCAATAGCAATTCCGACATCCGCTTGCGCAAGCGAAGGCGCATCATTAATTCCATCGCCAACCATGGCAATCCTTCTTCCTTCTGCTTGCAAACTCTTAACAATTTTTCTTTTTTGGTCCGGCAATACTTCGGCTTTTATCTTTGCGATTCCCGCTTCCGAGGCAATTGCAAGGGCGGTTTTTTTGTTATCACCGGTAATCATGATGACTTCCAAGCCTAAGGCTTTTAGTTTATTAATCGCTTCTTTAGTCGTTTGCTTTAAAGGATCGCTGACACTAATTACGCCTTCCAAATGTCCATCAATTGCCACAAACATCGGGGTTTGGCCCTTTGCTTGCATCTCGCTTACAACTTCGTCAAAATCCTTAGTGTCAATCGAAAACTGTTCCATCAGTTTTTGGTTTCCGAGGATTACTTTGGTTCTTTCCACCACGCCTTTTACTCCTTGGCCGGGGATGGCTTGAAATTCATCGATTTTGGCCAGAGGGATGTTTTGGCTAACAACATAATTTACAATCGCTTTACCCAATGGATGTTCGGAACCTTGTTCAATCGACCCTGCCAGTCTCAACAAATCATTTATCTGGGTTCTTTCGCTTTTTATCACATTCGTAACCACAGGTTTACCTTCGGTTAAAGTACCCGTTTTATCAAAAACGATTGTATCGATATGATGGGCGATTTCCAAACTTTCCGCGCTCTTAATTAAAATCCCTAGTTCCGCACCTTTCCCGGTTCCGACCATGATGGCGGTAGGGGTTGCAAGCCCTAAGGCGCAAGGACAAGCAATGACCAAAACCGAAATAAAAATGGTTAAGGCAAAAACAAAATCTTTTTCATAAATTCCCCAAGCAAGGCCGGATATTATGGCTAAAGCCATGACTACCGGAACAAAGATTCCCGAAATTTTATCCGCCAGTTTGGCAATCGGCGCTTTTGAACCCTGAGCTTCTTCCACCAACCGAATAATTTGAGCTAAAACCGTATCTTTTCCTACTTTGGTGGCTTGATATTCGATTCGTCCGCTCGTGTTGATGCTGGCGCCGATAACGGTATCGCCCTTGCTTTTTTCCACCGGAATACTTTCTCCGGTCAACATCGATTCATCGATTGCGGTATGGCCTTTGGTGACGATTCCATCCACCGGCAAGCGTTCGCCGGGTTTTACCACAATCGTTTGTCCGACTTTCACTTGGTCGATATCGACTACTACTTCTTTCTCATCCACCATAATCGTTGCTTGTTTGGGGGAAAGTCCCATCAACTTCTTAATCGCTTCGGAAGTTTTACCTTTGGAAACAGTTTCTAAATACTTTCCTAAAGTAATCAAGGTTAAAATCACCGCTGCCGATTCGAAGTACAGGTTATGGGCATTTTCGTGTTTTCCGAGAATAATCATGATTACCGAGAAAACCCCGTACAAAAAAGCCGAACTTGTTCCAATCGCAATCAAAGAATCCATATTAGGTTGCCTTCTGAACAAGGCTTTAAATCCCACCGAATAAAACCGATAACCTACCCCGACAACCGGTAAGGTTAACAATAGTTGAATTAAAGCAAAATTTAAAGGATTTTGTTCTAATGACAAAAATTTGGGTAGCGGTAATCCAATCATGCTGCCCATGGAAATGTATAATAGGGGAACGGTAAAAATTAACGAAAACAAAAACCGCTTTCTAAGTTTTAAAGTAGCTAAGTTTTGTTTTTGCGCTTGTTCGTCCAGTGTTTTTTGTTGGGCACCATAACCGGCTTTTTGAATCGCATTGATGATATCGTTTAACGCTATCTTGCTTGAATCGTAACTGACATTTAACGTTTCTTGGGCCAGATTGACAGTTGCTTCTTTGACGCCATTAAGCCGAGTTGTAACTTTTTCCACGGCTTTGGCACAAGACGCGCAAGTCATTCCCTCAATTTGCAACAATTTCTTTTCAACTTCTAAATCTTGCACAACCTCATATCCCGCTTTTTTTACCGCTAAGGCAATATCAGCCATCGAAACAACCTTCTCGTCATATACAACGGTCATTTTTTCGGTTGCCAAATTGACATTGGAGCTTTTGACTCCTTCTACCACGGAACTTGCGTTCTCAACATATCTGGCACAGGATGCGCAATGCATGCCTTCAATTTTAACTGTTTCTTTTTTCATGGATAATCCTTTCTACATTAAACGATTTAAAATATTCATTATTTCTTCCAACTTTTCTTTTTCCTTATTTTCTTGCATCGCTTCTTTGACGCAATGTTGGATATGTTGTTCCAAAATCAACATATTGGCTTTTTTCAATAAGGCTGCTACCGCAAGTATCTGATTGGAAATATCGATGCAATAGCGATTGTCGTCAATCATGTTGATAATCGCTTCGGTTTGGCCTTTTGCGGTTTGGATTAAAAGTTTGGCTTTTTTTCTTTGTTCATTCATATTTCACCTCACCCCCCATGGGGAGGGTATGATTAATTATAACCTTTTTTAACCCAATAGTCAAAAAAGATGCATTAAAAAAGCTTAATCCACAAGACAAATTTGGATAAATAAAGTATAATTATTTACAAGTAAAGGAGTTGTTACCATGAACATTAAAAAAGGAAACAAGATTTTAATCTACGGGGACAGTATCACTTCCGCAGGACGATCCTATCAAGACAAAAACGATTTGGGAAATGGATATTGTCTATACTTACAAGAAGCCTTAGCAGGAAAAGCCACGATTATCAATCGGGGAATCAGCGGTGACCGCACCATCGACTTGCTAAACCGCTTCGAAAAGGATGTATTGTCCGAGAATCCCGATTATATTATCATCCTAATCGGCATCAATGATGTATGGCATAAGTATTCGTTAGGAAAAAATGTTACCGATGAAGATTTTCAAAATAATTTGGAAACCTTGTTGAATCAAATTAAGCAGGACTTAAATATTCCGGTCTTATTAATCGAACCGTTTATTATCGATACTGATCCCCAAAAGAATCTTTTTTACCAAGACTTATATTCCAAATTTATCATTTTAAGACGTCTCGCCTACAAATTCAACCATGAGTATCTTACTTTGGACGGCCGCTTCAGAGAAGCAAGCGTAACAAAACCACCGGTTTACTGGTCGGAAGACGGTATTCATCCCACAACGGAAGGACATAAGTTTATCGCCAAGGAAATTCTTAAGAAAATCACCATCACCCAATAAAAAACGCTATTGGTCCTCCAATAGCATTTTTCTTTTTTTTGTTTATCTTCTTTGCAATAATACAACTGATTCCACCGCGGCGGTTTGCGGGAACATGTCCAAAGGCTGGACGGATAAAATCTGATATTTGCTTTGCAGGTGGCTGCAGTTTTTCGCCAAGGTGGAAGGATTGCACGAAACATAAATAATGCGCGGAACCGGATTGTTTTGCAAGTAGTTTAGGAGTTTGGCATCCATTCCTGTTCGCGGAGGATCAACTACCAATAAATCAGGAACAAAACCCTCTCTTTCAAATTGTTGCAAATTTCCCGAAACATTTCCCACATAAAACGAGGCGTTGGTTACCTTATTTTTTATAGCGTTTTCTTTGGCATTTTTTATCGCTTCCGGATTCAAATCAATTCCCCGGACTTCTTTGGCTTGGCCCGAAAGCCATAAGGCAATCGTGCCCACTCCACAATAGCCGTCAACTACCATTTCGTTGCCGGTAAGTTTAGCGACTTTGGCCACTTGTTCATATAGTTTTTGCGTTTGTTCAACATTCAATTGGAAGAAAGCGGTAGGTAAAAGGTCGAAATAATATTCGCCCAATTTTTCGGTAATTTCCGGTTTTCCCGCCAATAGGGTGGTTTTTTCACCAAAGTTTTCTAAAGCATCGGGGTCATCATTGATACTGATATAAACCGAAGCGACATTAGGCAAATTGATTAACTCTTTGGCAATCTTAATGGTTCTTGCATCCTCTTTGAAAAGAATCAAAGTAACTTGTACTTCGCCGGAATCTTGGGATTCCCTTACCACAAGGTGTCGCAAAACCCCATCTTTAGCGCGTGGTTCGTAGGCGATGATTTCGGATTTGGTTAAATAATCGCAGATTTTTGATACTGTTTCTCTGACCAATTCTTTTTCCACGATACAATCATCGATAAAAACTAACCTATTGGAATCAAAAGCATATAAACCCGTCACTAGTTTTTTACCGTCATAACGAACCGGCAGCTTGGCTTTGTTGCGATAACGCCAAGGGTTAGCCATACCTATGGTGTCTTTAAAGATTTTCGGATTTAATTCTTTGTTATAATAACGTTCGAATGCAGCCATCACCAAATCTTTTTTGATTCGGAGTTGTTCGTCATAACTGATATGTTGCATCTGGCAGCCCCCGCACTTATCATAATAAGGGCAAGGAGGGGTAATACGCTGAGGAGACGGTTCCTTTTTGAAACGAAGCATCTGAGCGTTTGCATATTTTTCAAAAACTTCGGTGATGCGAACCACTACTTCTTCGCCCGGAATTGCTCCTGGAACAAAAACAGCTAAACGTTTATAATAACCAATTCCTTCGCCATTGATACCGATGCGTTTAATTGATAATAAGATTTCTTGATTTTTATTTAAGATATTCATAATTTTTCCTCACATCTACTAGTATAACACATTTAAGGATTTTCGACTTAAAAATTACATTGAAGGAAGAAAAGGGCTTAAATTGCCCTGCAATTTATTGGCCCTTTTCATTCCTACAGTTCATCAACGGTCCGGAAAATAAACCCTTGATTCCTAATCTCGTCAATAATTTTTCCCAAAGCTTCCCGGTTGGACTTGGATACGGAATGTATCAAAATAATCGCTCCATTATGGAGATTATTGATGACACTTTCGTAGCTATAATCCGCCCCCCTTTGGCTATCGGTTACCCAGTCTTTAAAAGCTATCGACCAAAAGCAAGTCTTATAACCCAGTTTTTGCAAACGCAACAAACTTTCTCGGTCAAAGACGCCGCTTGGGGGCCGGAAACAATTTGACATAACCGTCCCAGTGACAGCGAGAAATTTTTCCTCAAGGCTTGCTAAATCGGAAGCAAGTTCAGTTTCGGTTAGGCTGGTAATCGGTTTGTGGGAATTCGTGTGATTGCCGACCAAATGGCCGTCATGCACAATTCTTTTACAAAGATCAGGAAAACGGTTTACGAAGTCGCCCGTTATGAAAAAGGTCGCCTTCACTTTCTTTTCGCGTAGGATGGTTAAAATGTTATCCAATTCACCGTTGTCATACCCCGCATCAAAAGTCAAATAAACTTCCTTTTGGGAAGTGTCGCCGACATAATAGGAATTGGTTCCTTCTATTACTGTAGCGTATTTGCCGATATCAGGCACTTGGTGTTGGTTATTTCTTTTAAAACCCCAACCATAAGCAAAGGACTCCGTTTTTCCTAAACTAATCAAGCAAAAGGAAAAGAAGGCTATGAACACAATGAAAAGTGCTTTTGTAACAAAACGCATGACTTATCACCTCGCGCTTTCTTGTGTCCGAATATATTATTTACTGTTTTCGATAAAGATAATAATTGAAAATTAATCCAGCAATAAACACATAGCTTATCGCATACAACCAAAGCAAAAACAAAAAAATATTGGCAAGTGCTCCGTACAAAACCGTATATGCTTCCTGTTGGAAACTGACAAAAAAACTTTGGTATAAAAATGTCATGGTAAACCAAACGATTGTCACACCCAAACAGGATTTCAATACCGCGCTTAATTTCACTTTTACGGGAATCACATACTTATAAACAAAACTGGTAAGAATCCAAATCCCCACAAATTGAATGAGAATTTGCAGGATATGGATAGCGGAAAGCAAAAGCGGATATTGGTAAAAAATTTGGTTGTTGGCAAGACGTTTTATTAAAAAAGAAACTACTAAAAAGGCAATAATTTCCACAACAATAATGAAGACCAAAAGCAAAGTAATCAAAAACGAATAGATTCGCCGCTTCCAAAAGATACGTTTTTTGACATCGGTGTACACCACATCGGAAACAATATTTAAGGTATCGGTCAGTTGCGAAGAAACCCACAACAAGTTAAAAAACAAAATGATGCTGGAGACGATACTGACCCTTGGATTTCCGATGGCGCCGAATAAGTCAGGGTAACCGTCGACTTCAATCGAAAGCGAACCCAAAATGTATAAAACCAGTCCTCCCAATGGCAAAATAACCATTAAAATGTAAAACACAATCGCGCTCGCAAGCAATGCGGGATGATAGGTTTTTGTCAAAGAATGATAGGTTTTTAAAAAAGTTTTTATTTTTTGAATCATCACAATCCCTCGCTTTTATTATTGCCAATAAAAATAAACCAAAACTATAAAAAAAAATCACTTAGATTCCTAAGTGATAAAAACATATGATTAGTAAGTTTTTTCTTTGTTTTTTTGATTCTTGCGCGCATCGCGGCAAGCTTTGCAACGAACTGGTTCGCTGAATTGTCTGCTTAAGTAGAACTCTTGTTCACCTTTAGTAAAAACAAATTCTTGTCCGCAATCTTTGCAAACGATTTTTTTATCCATTTTTTCCTCCCTAAAATTTATTTGCGATTTTCGATTTCATTTTTTCCATCACAAGTAATTTTCAGGTGGAAAAAAGTTGAATGAAAATGACTACGCTAATAGTATACCATTTTTCCTGAAAAAATGCAAGAAAAAACAACAATATTTTTTTCCTTTTTTTATGAATTTTTATATTTATCCCAAATATCCGAAAAAGGTTGGTTGGTTGGCGCTTTTTGGCTGCGGATATATTTTTCCACTTCCCGTTTATTCATGTTATCCTTGTTTTCTTTTTGTTTTTCGTGGAAGGTATCGGTATTTACTTTATAACCACAAACGCAGACGTAAAACTTCTTATCCGAACTGCCCACCATTTTCAGTTTCTTCTTACAATTGGGGCATCTGATCTCGGTAACCACGGAAAGGGTCTTTCGGTATTTGCATGATCTATCGCTACATACCAATAATTGCACCTTTGGTTTATTGATTTCCAATAGGGGTTTACCACAATCCGGGCACTTGGCTTTGGTCATATTGTCGTGGCGATAGGTTTTATCTTGAGAAATAACTTGGGAGACCAGCTCCTTCGCATTTTGGACCATGCTTTTAACAAAGTCATCTTTCTTTTCCTTACCGGAAGCAATTTTTTCTAGTCTTAACTCCCAGGCAGCCGTTAAGGCCGGTGAAGTCAAAAGATTCGGAACAAGAGAAATCAATTGTTCCCCTTTGGAAGTCGGATAAATGCTTTTTCCTTTTAATTCCATGTAGCCGACTTCATAGAGCCGTTCGATGATTTCCGCCCGGGTTGCCGGAGTGCCGATACCGCTAACCTTGGTTAGAGCTTCTTTCAAGGCTTTATTGTCAACAAACTTCCCAGCATCCTCCATCGCACTCAATAGAGTAGCCTCGGTGTACCTGGCGGGTGATTCGGTTTTTCCGGTAATCATTTCGAATTTTGGGTTATTTAGTATTTCGCCAATTTTAAAGTCCGGTAAACTAGGTTCCGGCGCATCTTCCGTTTGATTGATGGCTTTCCATCCCCAATGAATGATGCTTTTCCCTCTGGCAACAAACGAATATTTTCCCGCGGAAATCGTAACCGTGGTTTGCATATATTCAACATCATCCAAAAAGGCCGAAATAAACCTTTTGCAGACCAATGCATAGATTTTTTCTTCCTTTGAAGAAAAATCATGATATCTAGGGACCATTTCCGTCGGGATTATCGCATGATGGTCGCTAACTTCCTGATTATTAAAGATGCGTTTGGATTGTCGGAAAGGTTTTGCCAACAATTCTTTAACGTTTTTTCCGTAGGGACCATTTTGCATAGGCAAAAAACGGGATTTCAAACTATCGTATATATCGGTAGTCAAATACCGGGAATCGGTTCTTGGATAAGTCAATACTTTATGGTATTCATATAGTCTTTGCATCACGTCAAGCGTTTCTTTGGGACTCATGCCATAAAACCGATTGGCATCGCGTTGAAGTTCCGTTAAATCATACAGTAAAGGGGGAATTTCTTTTTTTCGTATGCTTTCCACATTGGCAACTTTTGCTTGGAGAGGGGTAAGTTGTTGCAATAAATCTTTGGCTGCAGTTTCAGCAAAAAAGCGCTTGGTTTGGCCCTTTTCTTCCCATTGAAAACGCACACCTTTGGCAAGCAAAACGATTTGATAAAAAGTCTTGGGAATAAAAGCACGGATTTCTTTTTCTCTATCCACAATCATCGCCAAGGTAGGCGTTTGGACGCGTCCTGCCGAAAGCTGCGCATTGTATTTGCACGTTAAAGCTCTTGTCACATTGATGCCAATCAACCAATCTGCAATCGCCCTAGCTTCCGCGCTATAGTATAAGTTATCGTAAAGGGAAGCTTTCTTGAGATTTTGAAAACCGCTTCTGATGGCAGAATCAGTCATCGAAGAAATCCATAACCGGTACATCGGTTTTTGAACATTTGCTTCTTTGATAATCCAACGCGCAACCAGTTCTCCTTCTCTTCCGGCATCCGTCGCAATAATAATTTCTTTTAGGTCTTTATTCCTTAGCCAAGTTTTTACCACATTGAATTGTCTGTAGGTTTCTTTAATTACCGTGGTTTTAAAGGGATTGGGAAGCATGGGAAGCGCTTCAAGCGTCCAATTTTCCCAGGCTTTATTGTATTGTTCAGGTGACGCCAAAGTCACCAAATGTCCCAGGGCCCAGGTTACGACATAACCGCTTCCCATAAGTGCCCCTTGGACTTTGGTTTTGGCATTTAAAATCCTGGCCAGTTCTTTTCCGACGGATGGCTTTTCCGCTATTACCAGTTTCATTTTTATCAGTCCTTTGCTAATTATAGGATATATGAAAAAAGGGTAGTACTGCTTGGGTAGCAGGTACCCTTTTATTTCGCTTTTTCAAAATAAGTTGTCAAGGTGCCGATTAGTTCAATCGTTACGCTGACGATATCGCCGGCAGTTAACCACTTGCGCTTTTGTTCAGCCGTTCCAATGATTGTCCCGCTTGGGGAACCCGTAAAAATCAAGTCGCCTATTTCCAAAGTCATAGTTTGCGAAATATGGCTGATGATTTCCGAAATGTCAAAAAGCATTTCCGTTAATTTGGCTTTTTGAACTATATTTCCGTTTCTTTGGGTAATGATTTCTACTTTGGTTAAATCCACTTCATCCTTGGTTACCAAATACGGACCAACCGGAGCAGAAGCATCAAGTGATTTGCCTCTCAACCATTGGCTGGAAGAAAATTGCAAAATGCGATCCGTGATATCGTTTCCGATTGTATAGCCCAATACATAGTCGAGGGCTTTTTCTTTGGGAATGTTTTTGCCTTTCTGACCGATTACCACCACAAGTTCGCCTTCGTAGTCGACTTGAGGAGTAATATCGGTGATAGTGAATTTTCCCTTATGACCTGCCAAAGCATTGGGCAATTTGGCAAAAAATAACGGTTCCAAAGGTTTTGTCAATTTTGTTTCCTCAATATGCCTGGCATAATTTAGCCCGACGCAGAGGATTTTAGGGGGATGTAACACCGGCGGCAAAAATTTTACATCATTTTCATCAATTATTTCGGTGTTTTCGTTGACGAGGGTGGTAAGGTTAACTTCACCTTGCCAAAGGTTTTCCAAGGAGACTAAGGCATGTTTAACCAACCCTTTTTCTGTTTTTACCCCAAGAAATATTTGAGCATTATGTTCAAAATAACAAAATTTCATATGTTAAACCCCTATAAACGCTCGAAGTGGGTTTTACCGCTTTTATGCAAGAGAGTATAACTGAATACAATCCAAAGAACGAAATAAGCCACCAACAACAAACCAAACAACACGTAATTAACTAGGGTGACGAAAAAGGCAAAATAAAACACGAAAGGCAAGATTACAAAGGCAAAACCGAAGAAAAGGGTGACCATGGTGCTTAAACCTTGTTTAACCGGTTGCACTTCGCTTTCCCACTCTAATTTTGGGAAAAGCAAATTAAAGTATAAGCCCAAAATCGCCATTACCAATGAAGCCAAAAACGGAATAAGCATGAACATCCAAAGATTGGCAAACCCAAACTTAATGCTTACAACCGGTGCCATTAACACAATCGGAATGGTGGTTAAGGTCATATTAACCAAGATTTTTGCAAGAAAAATATCTCTTACCTTAATCGGGTGGGCTTTTAACACCCACAGATGTTTCCCTTCCAACGAAATGGAGCTTGAGGTAGTGCACACGGTGGTAATAATCAGACAACCCGCCGCCAATATAAAAGCGATTTCCGCACCGCTGGCATCAATCCTAATGCTCGCCAGAATTTGAGTAAGGGTTTCTTGTTTGATCATCAATAATAAAATGGACAAACCCACATACATGATGGCACCGAAAATGGTATTAATCACATAGATTGGGACCGAAAAATAATATTTGATTTCTTTTCGGTATAAACTCCACATCGGTTTTCTTTCGGTAAAATCCAGCTCGATTTTTTTGGAACGGTAAGATTTTACTTCTTTTCCAAAAACAGCTACTCTTAAAAGAATACTTATCGAATAGGTTCCGAACGCAATCAAAGCAATCCAAAGCAACGATAATAACGTGCCGTTCAAAACGAAGGTCAGAATCCACTTCATCGGTTTGAATTGGTTCAATACCATATCCACATTGTTGTTCTTTAACAAATAATCGTTAAGGACATAACTTATCAAAACATAGCCGCCAATCAAAAGCAAAATCAAGATTGTTTGAACGATGGAATAGTTTCGAAAAAAGGTTGCAATTTTTTGGAACAATAAAGCGATTAAAGTCGCTATCGCATTCGAAAATAACGGCAACAACAATGTAATCAACAGCCCCCGAAATACCAAACTGATTCCGGTTTGATTGATTACCGCATAAACAATATACGAAGGAAACAAAATTCCCAAAAGACTCAAAAAATCAAAAAGATAATTGAAAAGCGATTTTGCTAAAATGATTTGGGTTTTTTTAATCGGAAGCGAGAGAAGCAACTGTTCATCGGTTGTTTTGGCCGGTAATGCGCTACGCATGACCGTTAAAAACAACATGATTAGAATAGCCATGAAACTGTTAGAGTACATGGCTAGTTCCGGAACACCGAGTTGCGTAAATTGCACGGTAGTGGCAATAGCGGTATTGGTGAATAAAACGATCATCAGCGTCGCAATACCCAACACAAACAAAACGCCCATCGCAAATCTAGCATTTCTTTTTTTGCTGATGAAACCTCCGATAAAGGTTAGAAAATAATTGTAAACTAACCGCCAAGTATTACGCATGCTCCGTCAACTCCAAGAATACATCTTCCAACGAAGCATCTTTGGTCATATCGTCCATGTTGCCCATCGCAATCAATTCGCCGTTTTTGATGATGGCAATCTTATTGCATAGTTTTTCGGCCACTTCCAAGATGTGCGTAGAGAAAAAGATGGCGCCGCCGCTGGCACAAAACTCTTTCATCATTTGTTTGACGGAAAACGCCGCTCTCGGATCTAACCCGACAAACGGTTCATCCAAAACCAAGATTTTCGGACTGTGAACCATCGCGCTGATGATAACCAACTTTTGTTTCATCCCATGAGAATAGGAAGATATAAAGTTATTGAGTTCCAAAGTTAATTCGAACAAATTGGCATACTTGGTTATAATCTCCGCTCTTTGGGCTTTTGGAACTTCATAGATATCGGCGATTAAATTCAAATATTGAATTCCCGTTAAGTTATCATAAAGATCGGGATTGTCGGGAATATAAGCTAATTGTTTCTTACAAAAAATCGGATCTTTTTTGACCGAAGTTCCTTGGATTATGATATCCCCTTCTTCAAAATCCAATATACCGACGATTGCTTTGATGGTAGTAGTTTTTCCGGCCCCGTTATGGCCGATAAAAGCAAATAAATCGCCTTCTTCGATAGTTAAATTTAAATCATTTACCGCCCGTTTGCCGTTGCGATAAACTTTGGAAAATTGTTTAATTTCTAACATAACTTCTCCTTTGTTGCTTAAACTTTTTTTTCACGTTCCGTTAAAAGATTTTTTACGCGATCGATGTTATAGAAAAGATTTTTCATTTCGTTGCGTTCCAAGTTTTTATGGACAAACTGCACGTATTCTGCAATCCTTTCATCCAATTTTACGACATCGGGGTTTACGGAAATATCCATTCCCTCTGCTAAGATAACCAATTCATCCAAGGCTCTTTTGACAGCTGCATCGGTTGCTTTGGTACTTAAGGATTCCAATACTTGATGGACGTCTTTAATATTTTGCATATATGGTTTTTTTGCTTCTTCTCTGGCCACAAGTGCCTTATTCATCAAAGCAAAGACATAAACGATGGCAAAAATCCCGGTAATGATTACCATCGGAATCAAAATCGCTCTGTAAGGAATATTGGGAAACCACATAAAAACAAGCGCAAATAGAAAAGCAAGCATCCAAAACAGTCCGGAAATCGTAACCGTCGGATGAATGAAGGCAATGCCAGTTTTTCCTTCTTTGGCAATTAAGCTGGAAAGCAAAAACCAAACAAACCCAAGCATGAAAAAACCGTAAAGCAGCCAGAAGGATGGAGAATGCTTTTGGGTGGCCAAAAAGACCACAACGTTGAAGACAATCGCTACAAGGATGATTGCCGGAATAAAAAACTTTTTAAAACCTAATTTTTTCATTGAACCCTCCATTTTTATACTTTCATTAAATAGGATAATGTAATCATCGTTTGCATTATACAACCCAGATAAATGGCTTGGGGGTCGACATCAAAGAACGGTGTATGAAGGGGATAATTGATGCCTTTTTCTATATTGGCAACCCCCAATAAGTAATAACAACTGGAAACCATTTGACTGAAATAAGCAAAGTCGTCCGATCCGGCAGACGGTTTTTTTCTTTCCAAGACCTTTTCGTCTCCCAAAACCCGGTTACCAACCTTTATTAAATGGTCTACCATGGCTTTGTCATTGCTTAAAACCGGATAGCCTTGGGTAACTTCCACTTTCGCCTCTGCATGGTGAGCTGAAGCAATATGCGAAGCGATATGGTTGATTTCCGAAAGGACTTTTTCTCGAATCGATGAATCAAAAGTCCTAAGCGTTCCTTCGATAATGACTTCCTTTGCTAAAGCATTGATCACTTCGCCACCGGTAATTTTCCCGAATGATAACACTACTTCATCCGAAAAGCTAACCTTACGGGAAACAATGGTTTGCAATCCTAAGACAATTTCGCTAGCCACAACAATCGCATCAACACCCTCTTCCGGATAACCGGCGTGTGAAGCTTTGCCTTTTACGAATATTTTCAATAGGTCGCTGGAGGCAAAAAGGGGACCTTGGCGATAGTTTATCGAGCCCACAGGTATGGATGGGTCAACATGCAAACCGAAAACCGCTTCCACTTTGGGGTTATCAAGCCAACCGGCTTGAATCATGCGTAACGCTCCTCCGGTTGTTTCCTCGGCAGGCTGAAAGAACAGTTTCACTGTACCGGAGAAATCATTTTGGATGGTATTTAATACTTTGGCAACTCCAAGTAAAATTACCGTATGAACATCATGGCCGCAGGCATGCATGACGCCTTTCACCAGGGATTGATACCCGCAGGTTTTTTCGTCTTGGATGGCTAATGCGTCAATATCGGCGCGTAAAGCTATCACAGGGTTGGGGTAAAATTCCTTTTTACCCTTAATAATCGCAACAACACCGGTTTCTGCTGTTTTATGAACTTCAACACCGGTTAATTTGCTTAAAAAATCAATAATCAATTGTTGAGTTTTATACTCCTGATTGCTTAACTCAGGATTCCTATGCAAATGTTCGCGAAGCGCTACTAACTCCTCAAAATTTTGATTAACAATTTCCTTAATCTTATTCTCCATGGTTTTATGCTTGGTAAATTACCCTTCCTTCTCGAATAGTCATTTTTACACTAAAGTTTTCGTCGACAACCACGAAGTTGGCTTTCTTGCCTTTGGCAATGCTTCCTTCTTGATTGTTAATTCCCAAGTTTTTGGCGGGATTGATGGTGGCCATATCCACTGCTTGTTCAATCGGCAAGCCAACCAGCATAATCATATTGCGTACGGCGCGGTCCATCGTCAACACACTTCCCGCCAAAGTTCCGTCCGCAAGTCTTGCTTCGCCGTTTTTGACAAAGACTTTTTGTCCGCCAAGTTCGGATTCGCCTTCGCCGATGGCTTTCGCCCTCATCGCATCGCTGACCAAGATAACTTTATCCTTTGGTTTATTTTTTAATAGCAGTTGAATGGCAGGTACAGAAACATGAATGCCGTCGCAAATTACTTCGCAAGCCAAATCGTCCAGCATAAAGGCTGCACCGACGGTTCCCACTTCACGGTGGTGAAGCGGCCGCATAGCATTATAAGTATGGGTAAGATTGCGAGCTCCCAGTTCCACCGCTTTTTTAACATCTTGGAATTTTGAAGCGGTGTGTCCGATGGAAGCAACTATTCCTTCTGAAACCAAGTAAGGGATTAATTCTTCGCTTCCTTTAACTTCCGGGGCCAAAGTTACAATTCGAATGTGGTTGCCCGAAGTTTTTTGGTACTTTTTAAATGATTCCACTTCCGGTGCTTGAACATAACTTAATGGTTGTGCCCCAATGTAATCTTTAGAAATATACGGTCCTTCCAAATGGACGCCTAGTACTCTTGCGCCTTCCGGATGGTTCTCCTCGATATATTGTTTGACATTGGCGAGGGCTTTATTAATATTATTTACGCTTTGGGTCATTGTGGTTGGGCAAAAAGTAGTCACGCCTTCCTGGGCAAGCGTTTCGGCCATGATGGAAATGGCTTCAATATTGGCATCCATGGCGTCAAAACCTGCTGCTCCGTGAACGTGTTGATCAATATAACCCGGCAAAACCAACCAATTTTCAGGTAGTGTTAAACCGTCCGATACATCTGAATCGGTAATATCCGAAATCAGTCCTTTATCAATTTTTATCGAAGTTTTTACAATTCCTTTTCCTTCAACATATGCTTTTACCTGATTATATCCTTTCATTATATTCCTCCACTTAATGTTTTAATATTCTTTAGATTAACTTATTATAGCATATTTTTTCTTTTTTGTTTATAAATTAACCTAACAAAAAGAACGCTTCAATTGATTTTCCAATTTAAGCGTTCAACAATTACTCTTCTTGTTCCACAATTTTAAGCATTTTATGCCATTTAACCTTCAACTTATTAAATGCAGTTTGCATATCATGGACAAAATGCATCGGGTCAAGCCAAAGACTAATGAAGAAGGATAATAAGCAAAAAAATACATATAGAGGGAATGCTACCCAGAGAATTGGCCAATACTTGGTTTGTCCCGCCATTTCGCCGACCGGAATTGCCATAAACACTTTCGGGGTCCACATAAGAATAAATTTCAACAAGGCTGTGCCTTCTATTTCCTTAGGCGGACCAAAAACAAGGGAAGGATTGCGATAATTGGGATGGAGTAAATCACCATTCCGTAAACTGACAAATCCCAGTTCCATCATCATGACTTCATTAAGAATTATGATACATAAAACAATCAACAAAACAAACGGCACTTTCCAAATGCGGTGGTAGTTTACCCGGTGAATTTTCGTGACCACCATCAATAATGGAGCTATAGCTACTGCCATATGACAATAATAAAAACGAATCGTATCAAAAACAAACGGTGCTTCCCCTAGGGCTTCGGTGGGAAGAAAAATGGCACTTACACCGCTGATTAAGCCCACATAAACCATGTAGTCCAACAAAACCTCTTTTTTCTTCCAATAGATGAAAGGAAAAATAATCGTGTTAACCGCGCAAATGTTTTGGAATGAACTTTCTTTGATGGAAATCGGAAAATATTCCGAATAAGGCGGGAATAACAGTTTCAAGAAATGCAAAGCAAAATTGACCCCTAGGATTGAAGCAATTACGATTCTTTGCGTTTTAGGACTTGCGTTGGGAAGAATTAACGATAATCCGACCGATAGAACAATAAATAAGCACAGATAGAAAAAATAATAGAAATTACCTATTTCGACTACTTGTTGAGTCAAAAACATGATGTCCAACCTCCAATAGATAATCTATTTTAACAATTAATCTGAAAATAAGCAATACCGAAGGAGCTAAGGGGCATTATTCGACCCTTGAAAAGCATAAAAAAACAACCCCAAAGGGCTGTTTTTCCTTACAGACTTGTTCTTAGGATGTTCAAAATGTTTCGCAACAAGTCCGTGATTTCCTCGAGTCTTGCGTTCAATTTGACGCTTTGATCCTCAACTCTATCGCCGATTTCATTGATTGCCAATTCCAAATCATCAAGTTTGTCTGTAATATCGTCAATACTCATATCCATTCTTTCCTTTCTTTTTTTCATTATACCACTAAAAAAAGAAAAGAAGCAAAAAATTTATAAAGTAATTTTTTTTAAAAAAACGCTTTGGCAAAACCAAAGCGAAAAAAGGACTATTTATTTATTTCAACACTTCAGTCAGGCTGTTTATGGCTACCTCTTTTACGGTGTTTTCTTTGGTGTCTTTTACCTCGACAATTCCTTCAGCTACCTTTTTGCCAAAGATGATTCTCGTTCTTACCCCTATCAAATCCGCATCCGCAAACTTAACCCCCGGACGTTCTTCCCGGTCGTCAAACAAAACTTCCCCTCCTTGTTGTTTAAGGAAATTATAGGCATCAAGAGCTTTTTGATAGGTTTCGCTGCCTTTTTTGTCTAACGGAATAATATGCGCTTTAAATGGCGCAACTTCCTCTGGCCAAACCAAGCCTAGGTCAGTGGCGTGTTGTTCGATGATAGCCATTAATAAGCGGCTGACACCGATTCCGTAACAACCCATAATAATCGGTTTCTTTTCTTGATTTTGGTCAACAAACAAGGCATTCATGGCTTGGGAATACTTTGTTCCGAGTTTAAAGATATGCCCTGCTTCGATCCCTTTGGCATGGCGGATGGTGCCTTTTCCGTCTGGGGAAGGCGAACCAACCGGCAAATCCTTAAGCTCCGCATTAATCGCAAACTCGCTTTGATCGGAATAAGCAATGGTGTCTTCACCGATTTCACAAAGAATCATGAATTCTTCGCTTGATGAACCACCGATTTGACCACTATCGGCACCGACGATGCGATAGTGTAAATCCAATCGATTCAAGATATTAATGTAAGCACCTCTTACTTTCAAATACCATTCATCCAAGTCTGCTTCGCTCGCATGGAACGTATATAAGTCCTTCATGATGAATTCGCGGGCCCGCATTAAGCCAAAGCGCGGACGGAATTCGTCACGGTATTTGGTTTGGATTTGATACAAGGCAAGCGGCAATTTTTTGTAACTGGTAATGCAGTCGCGGACAATCGAAGTGATGACTTCTTCATGGGTTGGTCCCAGACAGAAGTCGCGATCATGCCGATCGGTCAAACGCATAAGTTCTTTTCCGTAAACATCCCAACGGCCGCTTTCCATCCATAATTCTTTAACCTGCAAAGCCGGCATCAAGAGTTCGGAACAACCGATGGCATCGAGTTCTTCGCGAATGATATTTTCAATTTTTTTAATGACGCGATAGGCTAGGGGTAAATAAGTGTATATCCCCGCCGCATTCATCCTTACATAACCGCCTTTAAGTAAAATTTGATGACTCAGTACTTCTGCATCCTTGGGAATATCGCGTAAAGTGGGAACAAATAATAAACTTTGTAACATAAGGCAACTCCTATTACATTCCTAAACAATTTCTTAAGACATCATTAAAGGTAACAAATACAAAGAGCGCCATAAAGAGGAAAAAGCCGACCAAATGAATGATATTTTCCACTTTGGCATTCGGTTTTTTCTTAGTTACCGCTTCATACCCGAGGAAAGCAAGTCTTCCGCCGTCTAAGGCTGGAAGTGGGAGGATATTGAATAGTCCGATATTGACACTCAAGATAGCCGTCCAATTAAGAAGCGAAAATATGCCTCCTTTGGCAATGCTGGTTGTGGCCACAAAAATACCGACCGGACCCGATAAATCGCTTAAGCCCACTGTGGAATTTCTCTTGAATAGTTGACCAAGAGTTCTAAAAACCCAAAGAGTCGCATCGCCGGTATCCAACAAAGGACGGTACAACAATTGCACAATATCAAACCGATATTCCGGAGAAATCATTAATTGGACTTTGGTAGCGGCGTAACCTTGTGACTCAAAGACTTCCTTACTATGGCCAAAAACAACCAATTCTTTTAATGCTCCATCGCGCAAAACTTCAATTGTGTAATTTCCGCCTTCCGGAGCCACTTCGTTAAAGTACGCCAGCAAATCGCTGCGATTGTTGATTTCCACATATTCGCCCGTTTCGCTTCTAATGCGTTTAATTATATCGCCTTTTTTAAGGAGTTTTTCTTCATTATCAGTTTTTTTGGCAAGAGGGGTGAATGATTCGACAACCGGGTTATTTGAACCGTCCGGCGTCAGAGTTGTTCCGATCATGTTAATGATAACATATGGATGGACAATCGCTTCTTTACTTACCCCATCCCGTTTAAAATCGACTTTTACGGTACCGTCAAAGCCCTTGCCTTGGGCTAATTTTTCCAATTCCAAGGATATGCCATCCCATTTGTCAACCGTTTGGCCGTTGATGGCAATGATTTGATCGCCGTCCCTTAACCCTGCATTATATGCGGGGGTATTTTCTTCCATTTTGTCAATCATGGTTGAATTCATGTTCGGATAACCGACAAAAAAGCCGATAATAAAGAACAGTAAAATAGCCAGCAAGAAGTTCATCAAAGGACCAGCAAAAATGGTCATAAAGCGTTGGCCGATTTTTTTGTGCGTAAAGGTGCGGTCAAGCGGAGCGATTTGCGCCATTTGCTTTTTGCCCATCACCGCTACACAATCGCGATTGACGATATATTTTACTTCTTCGCCCAAGTCATTGCGAACCACAATAAACAGTTCGTTTTCCAAAGCCTGTTTGGTACCAACAATATCATAACTGACTACGCCAAGGGTTGGCAAATGTTGATATTTGGGGTGATTTAAATCCGTAATTAAATGCGTTACGCGATTATTTTCCAAAACCAATTTAATTTGGGTTTTGCCATTTAAAGGATTGGCTTCCACCTCTTCGCCTGACATCGACACAAAACCGCCAATCGGAATAGCCCGAATGGAATAGACGGTTTCGCCTTTTTTCTTTTGCCAAATAACCGGTCCCATCCCGATGGCAAATTCATAACATAGGATTCCTGCTCGTTTGGCGAAGAAAAAGTGTCCTGCTTCATGAACCAAAACGATTAACCCCAAAACAAAAACAAATATAATTAAATTTAGTAAAAACTGTAATACTATCATAATCTACCTCTTGAACTTCTGAAATTTTTTATTTTTGACATCTTGGTCAACTTTCATAATGTTTTCCAAATTAAAGGGCAAATGGCGATAATTGTCCATTAGACAATCATCATGCATTGACAAAGTGATTTCTTCTTCGATTTGGTCAATGGTGACTAATCGATTTAAAAACAATTCCACCATTGCTTCATTTGTCGCATTCAATACAGCCGGATAAAACCCACCCTTTAAAAAGGCGTAGCGGGCAAGCGGAAGCGTTTTAAAGCGCTCCTCATCCACTGGTTGAAAGGTCAATTGACCGATTTTTGTTAAGTCTAACTTTTTCGATAAAACTTTGTGCGAAGGATAATTCAAGGCAAAATTAATCGGCAGATGCATATCGGGAACAGCCAGTTGGGCCAGTACCGAACCGTCAACGAATTCTACCATTGAATGTACAATGCTTTCCCGATGAACAACCACATCAATTCTGTCGATTGGCACCCTAAACAAGTGGGCGGCTTCCATGATTTCAAAACCTTTATTCATCAAAGTAGCGCTGTCAATGGTAATCTTGGCTCCCATTTGCCAATTAGGATGATTCAAAGCTTCTTCCATGGTTACCGTTTTTAACTCTGACCGCGTTTTATTAAATAAAGCTCCCCCGCTGGCGGTAAGAATCAGTCTTTGGATTTCCTGCGGGTTTTTGCCCGTCAAGATTTGCGCAATCGCCGAATGTTCGCTATCGATGGGAATAATTTGCGCATTGTTTTCCTTAGCCAAAGCCATAATGATTTCCCCGGCCATTACCAAGGTTTCTTTGTTGGCTAATAGGACGCTTCGTCCCTGTTTTAAGGCTTCCGCCGTCGGCAAGCAACCCACCGAACCAACCAAAGCGTTAATTACCACCGGATTGGCAACAGGGTAAGTGGCAACACGTAAAAGCCCTTCCATCCCTTTCGCAAACTCAATATTCGGAAAAATTTTTTTGAGCTCTATTTCATTAACCGAATCCCCACAAGCCACCAAAGCAGGTTTAAATTCTTCGATTATTTCTGTAGCCTTGGCAAGGTTTTGATTAAAAGAAATTGCCTTGACTTGATAAGAAGCGGGATTATTCCTAACTATGTCCAAAACTTGCGTGCCAATGGAACCGGTCGCACCCAATAAACAGATTTGTTTCATGCGATTAACTCCATTAGATAATAGATTAAATAAAACATCATTCCCGAAAATATTACACTGTCAAAGCGGTCCATGACGCCCCCGTGTCCGGGAAAGATCTTGCCGAAATCTTTTAAGCCCAAGTGGCGCTTGATTTTAGAAGTCACCAAATCTCCCCAAGCCGATACTATCGATAAGATTGACAGAATCAAACTTAAGGCGATTGATTTTTCCAACGGGGATAATTCTTTTAGTATCGGTAATAGTTCCGCTTTCGCCAAATTGCTTACCAAGTAATAATACAATAAACCAGCGATGACCCCTATAATTAAACCTCCGATGGCACCTTCTTTGGTCTTGTTCGGACTGATGCTTGGGGCAAGTTTTCTTTTGCCGAAGTGTCTACCTATAGTATATGCACCCATATCGGAAAAAAACGTTACAACCAAAACAAAAGCAAATAGATATAATCCCGGGCTTTGGCTAAACAAGGTAAACCCTGCATAATCAACATAGCGTAGCGAGACTAAAGCTCCGAGACCCAAGCCGACATATTGCATGACAAAGGCAAGAAAAAATACTAGGTTCATTCTCTGATAAGGCATAATCACCATCAATAAAGCTAAACCCATGGTGCATAGGAGGGTTGCGGGGAGGAGGAGTGATGGATTTAACCAGCCCAAGAAAACCAATAAGCTTAAGGCAAGCGGAAAAACATACTTAAGCCAAGCCCCCTCTTCGCTTGGTTCTTGGGAAGCATATGCTTGGACCAATTCAAAACCCCCGATATAAGCAAGGGCTGTGGCAAGGAGGGCAAATGGCCAGGAACCTATTATTACCAAAGGCAATAATACCACGGCCATTATCATCCCCGTGATTACTCTTTGCACTGCTTTATTCATTTTGTTCACCAATTTTCCCGAAGCGCCGTTTTCTTAAAGAATAGACCTTCAACGCTTCAATTAAAGAATTTTGATTAAAATCAGGCCAATATGTATCGGTAAAATAAAGTTCCGAATAGGCCAACTGCCATAAAAGAAAATTGCTTATTCGCATTTCTCCGCTGGTACGAATCAATAAATCGACGGGCGGCAAAGCAAAAGTATATAAGTTCTCCTCAATCACTTCTGGCGTAATATCCTCAATTTTTATTTTTTTTGCCTGCACAAGAGAGGCTATCTTTTGACAAGCGTTCGTAAGTTCAAGCTTACTCCCGTAATTGAAAGCAACAACCAAAGTCATTTGAGTGTTGTTTTTGGTCAGTTCTTGAACCTTTTCAATGACGTTTTTAACATCAGCACTTAAATGCGCTTGTTCGCCAATTACTTTGACCCGAATGTTCTTTTTTGAAAGTTCCTTGGCATACCGGTCAAACTGTTTAACGATTTGCGTCATTATATAATCAATTTCGTCTTGAGGTCGATTCCAATTTTCGGTGCTGAAAGCAAAAACCGTTAAGCAGGGAATTTGTAAATCAAATGCGGTTTCCACAACTTTCCCCAAAGCACGCATCCCTTGTTGATGGCCCAAATAGCGAGGTAGTCCTCTTTTTTGGGCCCACCTGCCGTTGCCATCCATAATAATGGCAATATGCTTGGGTAGTTTAGCTTGTTCCAAACCCGCCTTTTTTAAGTCTAAACTCATAATATCAACCTCATGTTATCTATTATACTATATTTTGAAAAATTATGCCACTTAATAATTTATAAAACGACTTAAACAGAAGCAAAAAACGCGCCCGATGAGCACGTTTTTCTTTATTCGGTCTTTACTTCGATTGAGATAATCCATTCGTCATAACCGACGCCGAATAATTCCGATAAATATAATTCGGTTGGATTATAAAGTAAAACGGAATCGTTACATTCATAAAACGGAGCATCTTCCCCCACTTTTCTTAGGGTAGCGGGAAGATCGATTCTGCGGAGATTTTTGCAGTAGGCAAAGGCTTCATTACCCAATTCGCGAACTCCTTCACCAATAAAGACGCCTCTGATTTTGGAGTCGCCATAAAAAGCATGGGAAGCCACTCGCGTTACGTTTCGGTTTCCGATGGTCGAAGGTATGACAATTTCCTCGCCGGTTCCGCCCATTATCACAACATTGTTAAAGGTATAGGTATATTGTAAGTTCCAATGTTTGGAGGCAATAAACACTTCTTTGATAACAAAACCAAAAAAGAACACAAGCGAAAGCACCATTAGAACCTTCCAACGTTTTTGCAAGCGTTGATATGGTTGATACGGCAAATATCCCGCACTTTGATTAGGGGTTAAATTGGCTTTTAAGTATTGATAATATTTGTTGATCGCTACTTCACCCGAAATAGTTTTAGGAATTTTTCCCAACTTGTTTACTTTATAGCACTCCAAAACAATGAAGAAAAAACAACCAAAAAAGACGACAAGGGAACCAAGGAAGGTCGGAAGCCATTTTAGCGATATAGTTAAATAGGCAAAGAGCGTTAAAACCCAAAAAACAATAAAGGGTTTCCACAAACGTTTCGCGTGGTACTTAAAAAGTTCCCCTTGGCACTGGGCCAATTTCAGATCGTAAATTTGTTCCGGACTTGGGGTAATTCTTGATTTGCATTCCGAAAGAATCGTATAGTAGTATCGACGTACACCTATCGGCGCAAGTTCATACGCTTTTTGAAAGTAATAATCTTTTTCGCAATTTAACCCTTGACGTTTGATTTCTTCGTCTGAGGATGCATGATGCTTTGTCAAAAAGAAAAGCCACCAAAGCTGATAATTGTCAGGTTCTTTATTGATGTTTTGTTTGATTTCATTTTTGGCTTGATCAAATTGACGCACTTTTAATTTTTCCCCTAAGCCTTTAACGATTTCGTTTTTAGGTTCGGGTTTCTTAATTATTTGCGCTAAAACCTCTTGAATCAACTCGATAATTTCTGCCATGTTGGCATCATTGATTTCCGGAAAATATAATCTATTCTCTTGCGAAGATTTGCTTATGCTTGGATCTCCCACGCTTATCAGCAGCCTTTTTTCAACGGTATCGTTTTTCATGAGCCCTTGATAGCGAATCCAGGTATTCTTAAGTAATTGGTTTTCGCTTCCTTCAGGACTTGAATCTATGACAATCAAAACTGGGGATAGTTCCAAACAAGGAAGGATGGTGAGTTCTAATTGATCGATTGTTTGTTTTGACCAAATTCCTTTTAAAAATTTAACTTTCAAATTATTGTTTTCTAAAAAGTTATTAATTAATTCAGCCTGAATTAAATCCTGGCGATTGTTGGAATTACTTTCATCGTCATTTACCAAAACCGTAACATCCATGGGTTCGGTTTGCATTAAGATTTCTCGATTTGTTTGACAAAGGCGTTCCATTTGAATCGCTTCGTTTTTGATTAGAGCACTAGCCTGACTATCCAAAATCGACAAAGCTTTTTGATAATTTTCGTTATCAACCAAACGTTCCCAAGGAGTTCTTAAAATAACCAATTGATTGGCAAGATTTTGGTCAATATGAAAAATTGCTCCGTACTGAGCTAAAACTTTGCCCCAAAAAGCATATCCATCAGAATGGGATTTGGCAATTTTATCATAAATATTATAAGCTTTATGGAATTGATACAAGTTCAAATGCTCCACGGCTTTCTTGTATCGTTCCAACAGCCAATCGACATTCTTGATATTGGCTTGATAAATGCCTTGGGGTACCGGGTTTAAAGCATCACAATCAGAACAATTGGCAATTGACTGTTTTTCTTTCACAGTCATTGCCCCTCCACATTTTAGGCAGTGCAGGATTTTTTCTTCCATTCTTTCACCCCCAGCACAATTGTATTATACGCTAAAAACTAGTTTAAACCAAGAAAAACATTGTCAGTACACTTTGTGCATATACAACGTTTTCCCCCATATGTCATTAGTTAAAATGACAAAATAATTTGTTCTTTTTCTTTAGCTAATTGATCGATTTGACCAATGTATTTGTCGGTTAGTTTTTGAACTTCATCCGTGCTCTTTTTCAAAACATCCTCCGATATAAGAGAGTCTTTTTCCATTTTCTTAAGTTCATCAATAATATCGCGACGAATGTTACGGATGGCTACCTTGTTTTCTTCCGCTAATTTCTTAACTTGTTTGACTAAATCTTTCCGAATTTGTTCGGTCAGCGGTGAAATCGGTATGCGAATTACCTCGCCATCATTGATAGGGTTAAAACCTAAATTGGCAACTTGAATCGCTTTTTCAATTTGTTTTAGAATGCTTTTGTCATATGGTTTTACCATCAGCATTTGTGGTTCTGGAACGGAAATACTCGCAATTTGGTTTAATGGCATTGGCGCTCCATAGTAATCGATGGAAATAACATTAAGAATTGCGGGGTTGGCTTTTCCGGTCCGCACTAAAGAAAATTCTTTTTTTGTAGCTTCAATGGTCTTTAACATCCTGTCTTCGCCTTGTTTGATAACTTGTTTTGGCATATTGTATCCTCCTAATTCGTAATTAATGTTCCGATACTAGGATCGGCAAGAGCTTTTTGGATATTTCCTTCAACATTGATATCGAACACTAAAATATTGATATTGTTTTCACTACAAAGGGTTGCAGCAGTCAGATCCATGACTTGCAAGTGTTTGTTAAGCATTTCATCAAAGGTCAAGTGTCGATAGCGCTTAGCATTTAGGTCGGTGTGAGGATTGGCATTATATACCCCATCAACGCCGTTTTTCGCCATCAAAATCATTTGGGCACCAAGTTCGGCTGCTCTTAGAGCTGCTGCAGTGTCGGTTGAGAAGAAAGGATTTCCTGTTCCTCCACCCAAAATAACCACATAGCCTTTTTCAAAATGCGAAATGGCTTTGCGTCTAATGTAAGGTTCAGCAACACTCGGAATCGATAACGAGGTCATCGTTCTGGTCGGTACATTCATCGCTTCCAAAGCGTTTTGGAGAGCTAAGGCATTAAGGATGGTTCCCAGCATGCCCATATAATCCGCGCTTGCTCGCTCCATTCCGTTGTCCGCCGCATCCCGTCCGCGCCAGATATTGCCTGCGCCGATAATGACGCCGATTTGATAACCGATTTCATGAATGGCCTTGATTTCTTTGGCAACGCGCTTAACGCTTTCGGCCGATATTCCCATTTGTGACCCGCCTGATAAGGCTTCACCGCTTATTTTTAGAATGATTCTTTTCATGGATCGCTCCTCCCTTCAGAAATGCTTACTTATTTCTTTTGCGCTGCTTCAACTTGAGCTGCAACTTCTTCAGCAAAATTATCAACGCGTTTTTGCATTCCTTCTGCTACTTCATAGCGGATAAAGGAGCGAATACTGCTTCCGTTATTCTTAACATGTTGACCAACAGTTACATCTTGGTTTTTGACAAATGGTTGATCCACTAAGCAAATTTCTTTTAAATATTTATTAACCCGGCCAATGACCATTTTTTCCACGATAGCCATTGGTTTGCCTTCATTCAAAGCTTCTTGGGTTAAAATGTGTTTTTCATGTTCAATTACGTCTGCCGGAACTTGAGTGTGGTCAAGGAACCGTGGTTTCATTGCAGCGATGTGCATGCAAATGTCTTTGGCAAGTTCCGCATCCTTTCCGGTTAAAATGCTTAATACCGCAATCTTACCGCCCATGTGTTTATAAATTCCAAAGACTTCATCGTCATTCTTGGTTACTTTTGTTAAACGTCTTAAACTGATTTTTTCACCGATTGTAGCGGTGGCATTAATGACATATTCTTGTCCGGTTTGACCGTTTAGGGTACCGTTTAATACATCTTGTTCATCGTTTGCTTGAACATTAATTGCAATCTCGCCAAGTGTTTTTAACAATTGTAGAAATTGTTCGTTTTTGGCAACGAAGTCGGTTTCGGAATTGACTTCATAGATATAAGCATTGTTGCTTTCAATTACGATATCGGCTAAGCCTTCGGCAGCAATCCGATCGGCTTTCTTCTCAGCTTTAGAGATTCCTTTTTCTCTTAACCAATCAATCGCTTTATCAATATCACCATTGGTTTCGGTTAAGGCACGTTTGCAATCCATCATGCCCGCGCCGGTTTTATCTCTTAATTCTTTAACTAATGATGCGCTAATCATACTTATTACTCCTTTACCTTATTCTTCCGAAACTTCTTCTGCAACCGCTTCGGTTTCTGTTTCCGCTTTTGGTTCTTCTTGAGTAGCTTCGGCTTGTTCTACTACTACAGGTTCTTCTTGAGCAACTTCAGCTTGTTCTACTGCTACAGGTTCTTCTTGAGCAACTTCAACTTGTACTTCTGTTTCTGGTTTTGCTTCTTTAGTTTCGGTTTCTACATTACGAGGTTTGCTTGGTTTTCTTTGGGCTCTGTCATCCGTTCTTCTTCCTCTAGGACGGCGTGATGAGTATTGTTGCGGTCTTTGGTCTTCTTCTCTTGGTTCTTCTTCCGGTAATGTATAAGGTTCAACAGCACCGCCATTGCCTTCGATGACCGCATTCGCTAAAACACCCATGATTAAGCGAACAGCTCTAACGCCATCGTCATTGCCTGGGATAACATAATCAACATCGTCTGGGTCACAGTTGGTATCAACTAGACCAAATACCGGAATGTTTAGTTTTCTTGCTTCCATAACCGCATTATGTTCCGTTTTTGGATCAACGACAATCATCGCACCCGGAAGGGTAATCATATCACGGATACCGCTAAAGAAACCGTTAAGTTTAGCCATTTCTTTTTTAATGGAACCTACTTCTTTTTTAGGCAATTTTTCAAATGTGCCGTCGGCTTCCATTTCTTCATAGCGATAAAGTTTGGCGATTGATTTACGAATGGTTTTAAAGTTGGTTAATGTTCCGCCCAACCAGCGTTTATCGACGTAGTATTGTTCGCATCTTAAGGCTTCTTCGCGGATAACCTCTTGAATTTGTTTTCTGGTTCCGATAAAGATAACTTTATTGTTGTTACGAACAATTTCTGCAAGCGCTGCATACGCTTCTTCGATTTTATCAGCGGTTTTTTGCAAGTCAATGATGTATACACCATTTCTTTCGCCGAAAATATACTCTTTCATTTTAGGGTTCCAACGGCGAGTATGATGACCGAAGTGAACTCCTGCTTCAAGCAATTGCTTCATAGTAATTACAGCCATAATTTTTTTCTCCTCCATTTTTATTTTGTTTTGGCCGCCAAAGGAATCAACGTTAACCGCCACAAGTTGCACACGACGACGAACTCCTCCTTTGTGTGTATTTTTGCCTGTATTATTATACCATAATCGTTTTAAATACACAAATTATTTAACTTATAAAATTTCTTTTCTTTTTGGGCAAGGTTTTTAATCCAATAACCTTTTTTAAGCAAAAAGGTTAAAAAGATTGATTTTATGATTTCCAAAACTTGTATCAAAAAATAAACCAATACAATCGACCAAGCGGTTTTGGAAACCAATAGGTAGGCGAGCGGCAAATAGATTCCCCAAATGAACAATACGTCAAACAGGAATAATATAGTTGTAACTCCCCCCGCACGGATTGTATAAACCGCCCCGGAATTGAAAGCGTAAACCGGGAAGAAGGCAGCTATAACCAATAAAATTAAAGTTGCTAAATGCTTTATATCCGGTGTCGCATTAAATAAAATCGGTATAAATGGGGAAATAATCGCCAGGAAAATTCCGACCATTCCACAGACAAAAACCAAAAAAAACATCAACTTTTTGCCTATTACCTTTGCTTCGTCCAGTTTGCCCGCCCCCAGCGATTGACCGACAATGATGGAGATTGCGGTTGCCATGGCACCAAAAATGATAAAGAACAAATTGGTAATAGTTCCGGTGATATTGAGCGACAAAAGCACCAACGTTCCTCTTTTGGCATAGATAGCAACCACCACCGTCATACCCAAAGACCAAATAAATTCGTTCGTTAAAAGGGGTAAACCTTTTTTCACGATATCTTTTACCAAAGCAAGGGGTACTTTAAGGGTTTTATACAATCCCTGTAAAAAGGGATAGTTCCTCTTTTGCTTGCTTGAGACAATCAAGATGATTAACATTTCCGTAAAACGGGCAATGATGGTGGAAAGCGCCGCCCCAACAACACCCATTTTTGGAAATCCCAAGTAACCGTTAATTAAAAGCAAATTCAAAACAAAATTAACACCTAAAGCCACAACCCCCGCTTTCATGGGTAAAGTCGGTTTTCCGGTTTCCCTAAAACTTGTCGTATATAATAAGGTTACCGAAAAAGGAACCAAACTGATGACCATTAATGTCAAATAGGTTTTACTGTAAGCGAAAATAGCATCCATGCTGCTGGGATCGTTGGTATCATGGAGAAACTGCCTGATAAAGAAAGGATGAAATAATAAAAGGACCACGGAAACAACTGTTAAAACCGCTAGTCCCGCCCATACTTTAAAACGGATTGCTCTTTGTACCCCTTCAATATCTTTGGCCCCATAATATTGAGAAACAAAAATGCCGGGGGCTACATACCCCCCGAAAAACAATACATTGACAATAAAGAATATTTGATTGGCAATACTTACTCCCGATACCGCAAGCAAATCAAAACTGCCCACCATCATATTGTCGAGCAAATTAATCGATACCGTGATAGCTTGTTGAATCAAAATCGGTAAGGCCAGTATAATAACTTTTTTGTAAAAAGTTTTATCGGTTTGACTGAAAAATTTTCTAGTTTGTTTCATTGTTCACCGTCTTCTTGAGGATTACAAAAGTTAATCCTTCGTGTTCTTCTTCAAATGCTTCATAACCTTCTTCGTCGATTATTTCGAAACCGTGTTTTAAATAAAAAGCGACATTTTGTTTTTCTTCAAAAATGGTATCAACATACCATTTGATAATTTTCGGGTTTTGGGCAAATAAAAACGATAAGGCTTTACTGCCAATCCCTTGTTTTTGGAAATCGGTTGCCAAATAAAATTGGGCAATATTCATCGTATCTTCCGAATCAATCACCACCGCAAACATTCCCCCGATAATATTACCATCTTTTTCAATAACATAATATTGTCCGTACGGATAATTGATATTGAACTTAAGCCTTTCGAGGGTCATATGAGCAGGATTTCTTTGGAAATCGCCGTATTTGGCAATATATTTTTGAAACACTTCGGTTTGGATGCGCCAAAGTTCATTTGCATCCTTTAGTTCTGCTTTGCGAATTAGAATCATTACTTAAGTTTCTCCTTATCTGTGGAACCGATTCCGCCCAAACGAATAAAACCGTTTGTTTTCTCATTGTCGGTAACCAAATAGTTCATAAAGATTCCTTGCACAATAGCTTCGCCTTTTTGACAAACCCAAGGAGCATCTCCCATATTAATCAAACCGACCATGATATGTCCTTCATTACTAATATTTTGATAATAATCGTGGTCTATAATACCCACTTGATTCATTAACTTGATTTTCTTTTTTATTCCTAAACTGCTTCTGATGAGGATTGCTAAAAATTCATCTTTTTCCATGTAAGCCTTAATTCCTGTGGGGAGCAATATGCTTTCGCCTGAATTTAAAGTAAACGAAAATAAAGTATGAAAATCATACCCCGCGCTTCCTACCGTTTTTCGAACCGGAAGGGTTATTGCTTGATAGGCTTCTTCTGGGTTTGTTATATAGTCCTGGAAATCCTTTTTAAATTGCTTCAAACTGATTTTTTCAAATCCGCGTCTTCTCATTTATTTTTTCTCCTTCTTTTGTCTTGGATGGTTTTGCATATAAGCTTTCTTCAACTGTTCGCTGGAAACATGGGTATAAATTTGCGTGCTCGACAGATGAGCATGTCCAAGCATTTCTTGAACCGAACGCAAATCGGCACCGCCGTCCAACAAATGCGACGCAAATGTATGTCTTAACATATGGGGACTGATGTGCAAAGTTTCCGAAGCTTTGTCCATGATATTGTTAAGAATTACTCTTACTCCCCGAGGAGTAAGGTTGCCCCCTAAATGGTTCAAAAACAGTTTTTGAGGTTTATTCAGTTCATTCTTAAGTTCCAATTCTGGTCTGCCTAAATAAAGGTAAGCTTTCAAAGCTTCCAGCGCTTTAGTGGATAGCGGTACATACCGTTCCTTATGGCCTTTACCGAAAACCAAAAGCATTTGATTGCTGAAATCAATATCCGCAGTTTCCAAATTGCATAATTCGCTAACCCGAATACCGGAACCATATAGGATTTCCATAATGGCTAGGTCGCGTTTACCGATTGCGGTTTTTGTTTCAATGGAAGCAAGAATTTTATCAATTTCCGCATGATACAAAAATTTTGGCAACGAGCGATTTCTTTTGGGTGCTTCAATTTCTGCAAAAACATTTTCTTTGATTAGGCCTTTGCGGTACAGGTGCAAATAAAAACTTCGAATACTGGAAAGTTTCCGGGAAATACTGGATCTGCTGTATCCCCGATTGGTTAGATTTGATAAATAATAGCGCGGAATATTGCCCTTTTGAATCGAGGAAAGCGAACCAAATCCCTGTTCGGATAAAAATGCCGAAAAGTCTTCAATATCCCGAATGTAGTTTAAAACTGTATGGTCGGAATAATTCTTTTCCACGCGAAGATAGGCTTCATATTGTTCAATTAAATCACGGTCATTTTTCATCTTTTCACCATAACCCAAAAATATTAAAAAAGGGAAAAATCCCTTGATTATAAACTTTTTTACAAGCGACACACGGATTTTTAATCCTTTCCTCTAAATGTACCATTTATTAAAAATAGCACCAAGTTTTAAAGCATCCAGAAACTAGATCCAATTTATTTGCATTCCTTATCAGGCTTTATAGCACTCAAATTTCACAGCATCCTAAAACGCCGATTGAAAAGCCGACCGAGTAATTATCGCTTTATAACACTCAAATTTCACAGCATCCTAAAAC
>DUPC01000056.1 GCA_012838545.1 Acholeplasmataceae bacterium | reverse complement strand
TTTACCTTGGAAAAAGTGCATAAGGTATTGTAATAAATAAAATAATATGGTATAATGTAATTGCCTGGAGAGTGCGTGCTTTCACCAAAATGCGGCCCGAACAGTACAGAAACAGGGATTCGAAGTTGCGCAGTGTCGAATGCTTGCCTAACTTGTGCAAGAATCCTAAAGTGCAATTAAAAGCAGAGTCCCACCTTGATTAGAGAGCGGTCACGCTCGCGTGATAACGGCTCTTTGGGTATTCTTTTGCTATTCTCACCAATCTAACTTGTTTAGATTGGTGTTTTTTCATTTTGTTTAATCTGGGATTATTTTGTCAATAATATTGATATGGCAATTGCGTTTTAGGGATTAAAAAACCTTTAGACAAAATGACTTGTAAAACTGGCAATAAAATGGTATAATTTACCCAATAATTGAGGTGAAAACTGATGACAGTAAATGTATTAAGCGAATTAAGGAAAACCTTAACTAGTATAGTAACAGCTATGGGATGTGGGGAAGTTATTGCCAAAGATCCTATTGTGTTGGAGATTCCTCGTGATAAAGCCCACGGTGATTATGCAACCAATATAGCAATGCGTCTTGCCAAAACAATGCGTAAGAATCCGCTTGCCATCGCAAACCAAATTGTGGAAAGAATCCCCAAGGATGAACTTTACTTAACTGAGGTCAGTGTTGCTGGAGCAGGTTTTATCAATTTTACTTTTGATGCATCTTATTTATTAGGCGTTGTTGAGGATGTCATAAATTTGAAAGAACAATACGGAAACGTGAATATCGGTAACGGCCAAAAAATGAACTTGGAATTCGTTTCTGCTAACCCTACTGGTTATTTGCATGTCGGCCACGGCAGAGGCGCCGCTTATGGCGATTCTCTAGCCCGAATCATGATAAAAGCCGGTTTTGATGTACATCGGGAACATTATGTGAATGATGCAGGAAACCAAATTACCAACTTGGCTTTAAGCATATTTGAACGTTATAAAGAACAATTGGGACTACCTTTCCAAATGGAAGACGGATTCTATTTTGGCAAAGAAATAATTGAATTGGCCAAAGAACTGGTGGAAAAATACAACGATGAATTATTATCCTATGATGAAAAGAAACGCTTGTCGTTTTTAAGAAAGTATGGTACTGATGCACTTTTAGCCAATTTAAAAAGCGATTTAAAAGCTTTTGGCGTGGAGTTTGATACTTGGTTTTCCGAACAAAGTCTCTATGATAACCAGGAAGTGGAAATAGCCTTGCATACATTAACCGAAAAAGGTTATACTTATGAACAAGACGGAGCGGTGTGGTTAAAAACTAGTTTGTTCGGGGATGAAAAGGACCGCGTAATAATCAAAAGCGATGGAACTTATACCTATGTTCTACCTGATATCGCTTATCATGTGAATAAGTTAAATCGGGGATTCGATCATTTAATCGACGTTTTGGGTGCGGATCACCACGGCTATATCGAAAGAATAAAAGCAGGCGTGGAAATGGCGGGGGGGAAGAGCGGTTTAATCGATATTGAAATCTTGCAAATGGTCAGAGTTATCGAGGATGGCGTAGAAATCAAAATGAGTAAGCGCAGCGGAAAAGCGATAACATTAGCCGATTTAATGGAACAAGTCGGAACCAGTGCTTTAAGGTATTTCTATGTTTCCAAATCGCTGGGAACGCATATGGACTTGGATTTGGATTTAATGCGCAAGCAGTCCAATGAAAACCCGGTTTTCTATGCCCAATATGCGCATGCAAGGATTTGTAGCGTCATCAAGAACTTAGCTAAAAACAATATTCCTTATCAATTGACTACGACCTTTGACCAAATCGACCACCAAAGGGTAAAAGGAATCTGCAAAACTTTGCTGAAATATCCAAGTATTATTGAAGAAGCCGCTTCCAAGCGTTTGGTTCACAAAGTAACGCAGTTTATCGATGAGTTGAGTTATGAACTCCACAGTTACTATAATGACGAAAAAATTATCACCGATAATAAGGAAGAAACCTTGCAAAAAGTTACCATTCTAACAGCGGTCAAAACGGTCTTAAAAGACGCTTTATCGCTAATTGGTGTGGAAGCCCCAGAAGCGATGTAAAGAAAAAAGAAAGGAATATATAATGACAAAATTACTTAAAAACTTTGGCTGGATGTTGAAAATCATCTCTGCTATCTTTATTCTGGTGCTTGCTTTTGTCTTTATTACCAGATCCAATACCCCGCAATTAATCCTCATCACCGTAGGCGGAATTTTCGTTCTTTTGGGATTGGTTCGGGTAATCCCACTTCTTAAAACCACGAATAATAAAGTGTTACGTGCAGTCTTTTTTTTGGAGATAGTCCTCGATATCGGAGTTGGAGTAGCGCTTTTGGTACTTATGAACAAGGCTTCCTTCTATGAATCGCCTTGGTTTGGCCGATTAACCGGAGCAGTATTGTATTTAAGGGGAATCGTTCATTTAATGGCTATCGTTTTATTCAAAAGCAAAAACGATTTGGTGCTATTTTGGTTCCATATTGTGTTACTAACTGCCGGTGTTTATTTAGTGTCAAGCGGAACCAATGTTAAGAATGTAATTACTTTTATCTTTATTTTAGCAATCATTTGTGCGCTATATCTTGGTTGGGACGGTTATCAAGGTTATAACAACTATCGCCGTTTAAGCGGAAAAGTGCAAATAAAAGCCACCAAGAAAAAAGCCAAGAAAATTCAAGAGTTGCCGGTTGGCGAACCGGAAGAAAATGATCAACCGACCATTATCCAATAGGAGGTATAAATAAATGGATGATAAATTAGAATTATTGAAAAGATTAACTGAAACACCTGGTATCAGCGGTTTTGAAAAACCGGTGCGAATGCTGATGAAACAAGAATTTGAGAATCTTGCTTTACCGGTTCGCTATGACAATTTAGGTTCGATTGTCGCAACCATCAACGAACAACCGTCCGGACCGAAAATCGCGCTTGCGGGGCACATGGATGAAATCGGTTTTGTGATTACCAAAATTACCGACAAAGGTTATTTAAAATTTCAAACCGTAGGCGGATGGTGGAGCCAAGTTATGCTTGCTCAACAATACGATGTTCATACTGCCGATGGCAAAAAATACCGGGCGGTGATGGGTTCAAAACCACCACATCTTTTAAGCAATGAAGAAAGAAGCAAAACAGTCAATATTGAAAAAATGTACTTGGATATAGGTGTTAAAGATAAAGCCGAAGTGGATGCCCTCGGTATCAAAGTGGGAGATATGGTAACACCTGCCATTGATTTCCAAGTTATGGCTAACCCTGACTATCTTCTTGCCAAAGCTTTTGACGACCGAATCGGTTGTGCCATCGTGATTGATGTTTTAAAAGAATTGAAGAATAAGCAGCTTACCAATACTGTTTACGGAATTGGAACAGTTCAAGAAGAAGTCGGTTTAAGAGGTGCTAGAACCAGCGCGCAAATGCTCAATCCGGACGTTGTGTTTGCTGTCGATGTAACGGTTGCAACCGACACCCCAGACCTAGATGAACGCTCTTTCCTAGGTAAAGGTCCGGCAATCCTAATCATCGACGGTGCATTGATAGGACATAGCGAATTGCGTAAATTTGTTACGAGCGTTGCCGAAGAGTTAAAGATTCCCTATCAACTTGACTATCTTGCACGAGGTGGAACTGATGCGGGATCGATGCATTTAGCCCATAGCGGCGCTCCGGCCATGTCGTTATGCATTCCTGCTCGTTACATCCATTCCCATACTTCGATAATTTCACGGTCCGATTACGAAAATACGGTAAAACTATTGGTAGCAGTAGTTGAAAGACTGGATAAAGAAACTGTTAAAAAAATTACTTTTGGTGAATAATAATAAAAAGGAAACGCTTTTTGGTAAAGTCGTTTCCTTTTTT
>DUPC01000055.1 GCA_012838545.1 Acholeplasmataceae bacterium | reverse complement strand
TGGCGGAGGAAAGGGGATTTGAACCCCTGCACCGTTTTACCGATCTACTAGCTTTCCAAGCCAGCCCCTTCAGCCACTTGGGTATTCCTCCAATTTGCTTAAATATTATACCACTTTCTATCAATAAATGCAATTGATTTATTTAGACAATTATTAACATCTAGACTTTTTTTAAAGGCTACGAAGATTAAAATAATAAATCGCTTGACTTAAAGAAAGAATATCAATATAATAATAAGAAAAACTTACAAAAGAGGTATAAATATGGAAAAACTAAAACGCAAATATGGTCTTCCAACTGCAATCGCCATGGTCGTAGGGATCGTAATAGGATCGGGTATTTTCTTCAAAGCAGATGACGTACTAAAACTAACAAATGGTAAACTCAGTTTATCGATTTTGGCTTGGGCTGTCGGGGGATTAATTATGTTAATTAGCGCCTATACTTTTTCGCTTGTGGCACGAAAAATTGAAAAGGTTAACGGTGTTGTGGATTACATTGAAGCAGCTGGCGGAAAAAAAGCAGGATATGTGGTTGCATGGTACTTGTCGACTGTCTACTATCCGATTCTAACTTCCATCCTTGCTTTCGTTTCCGCAAACTACTTCTGCACCTTAATCGGGCTTGATTATGGTAAAGCAACCTGGTTAATCGCTCTCGGTTTCTTAACCCTATCCTTTATTCTCAATATTTGGGGACCGAAGCTTGCAGGTAACTATCAGGTTTCCACTACTTTCATCAAACTGATTCCGGTCGCATTCATTGCCATAATCGGGACGATTCTCGGCCTTACCAATGAACCTGCAGCCGCTCCGCTACTTCCAGCCAATACCTTAAAGTTGGATTTTGGAGGGGCAATCCTCGTAACAATCTTTGCTTATGAAGGTTGGGTAGTGGCAACGAGTATAAATGCGGAATTGAAGGATTCAAAAAAGAATATGCCTAGAGCTTTAGTTCTTGGGTCCTTAATCGTAATCGGAGCATACCTTCTCTACTATGTAGGTTTATCGGGCTTTCTTCACAACAATGAAATCATCAATCAAGGAGATAATGCCCCGATAGTTGCAGCAAACCAATTCCTCGGCAAAATCGGCGGAACCTTTTTCAATGTCTTCGTGGTCATATCCTGCTTAGGAACATTGAATGGTTTAACGATGGGATGTATTCGTGGTTTCTATTCTATCGGCTCTCGCAAACAAGGCCCTAATCCCAATACCTTTGCCAAACTAAATTCTAAGACCAATACATCGCTAGCTTCGGGTTTTATAGGTTACCTATTGTCGCTAGTTTATTTTCTTGTTTGGTTCCTTGCCATACATAAGGGGCTTTTACCGGGAACATTTGATACTTTAACCATTGCTTTCCTTTACCTATCATACATTATTATCTACCGGTGGATTATGCGCACATTCACTGACCTCAGTTTCTTCAACCGTTACATTATACCATCTTTGGCAATTATTTGCGCAATCTTCCTTACCCTTACGGGTTCAGGTTTATATCAACTTATTTTTCTCCAATCCTTTAACGAAATAAAAGAATTCTTGATTTATTTAGGATTTGCCATGACTTCGATGTTTATCGGAATGTTGTATTTCCGTTCTGTTTCCACAAAAGAACAAACCAAATAAATTGGTTTGGGAAAAATTCAATAGATGTGATTTCCCTACACTGGTCTCATATAGACCAGTGTTTTTTATTTTTTTTAAAAAAAAAGGAGATTTTTCCCCAAAAGAGAAACCTCCTTTTTTTTTTTTAATTTCCTGCCAATAGTTCAGCCATTTTTTCTTCTAAAGCAATTAGATTGTCTAATTGAGTTACATAGCCCTTGCGTGTTGAGTTCAAAGCATTATAAGCGGCTCTAACTGCTAAAAGTGCTTCTTGATCATCTAAGGTTAATTCTTCCACCGGAAGCAAATCAATAATCATCTGATCTACATTTAAGGCATGGATTTTATGAGATAAGGCAGTTATTTTGGAAACCTCACTGGATTCCAAATACTGGTTGCGTATAGTCGATGGAATAGTATTATATAGGGCAATTGCTTCATCCAAGGCTGGTTTATCGGATAATGCCAACGAATCCAGTTCTGGAAGAGCTTGAATTCTGGCTTTCAATTCCATTCCTTTAATCTTATAATCTAGCGCTTGGAGTTTTTCATAATCGGTAACCAAGGATTTTCCGATTGAAGATAATTGATTGTAAGCTTCAATTGCTTCAAGAACCGCTTGTTTGTCAGTTTCAACATCCAATTCTTCTAAACTTGGTAAAGCGGCAATCATTGCATTCACTTGATTTGCACCCTCTAAACTTTCAAGTTTATCGGACAATAAATCAAGCACATAATAGAATTTTACCAGTTTCTTTTGGCTTGGTGTTAAGGCATCATAAGCAGCTTTTGCCAAGTCAAGCGCTTCTTTCTCCTCAATGTCAAAATCAGCAACCGTAGGTAATGGTACGATTAATTGGTCAACTGCATTAGCAGCATCCATATCGCTTAAGAGAACAAGTTGGCTGATTGCGCTGGTCAAACGGCTATATGCTTCCACGACTTCCGTCAATAAAGCATCATTATTCGCCAATACCGCTTCTGCATAACTTTTGGCATTTTGTAGTACTATCCATGAATTTTCGAAGTAATCCTCTTCTTTATAGTCAAGACTATAAAAAAGCGTTTCTAATTTGGTCTTATCAACCACTAATCCAAATGCCCATTCCAATGCCAATGGGAAATGGGTTCTCCAAGCATATTCATTATGCGTGAAGCCGTCACCCACATAGGTTGCCACATTTTCCTCTGGAACGCCAGCATCCAATAAATAACCTTTATAAGCTGCAGGCCAGCCGGCATTTCCGTCTGAGTTATTGCCTACATAAAGGTAGAACTTGGTTGTTTGAAGAAGTGTTGGATTTAAGGTCTCGAGTAAAGCAGGAATATTGGTTGCCCCATTCGAAACTTGTTGGGTAGATGTGGAGAATGGAACGATAACGCCAAACGTATCGAGTCTAGCCAAACCGCCAAAAAAGGAAATTAATCCACCCATGGAACTTCCCGCTAGAATGGTATCTTCGCGACCAGTTTTGGTTTGATAATGTTCATTGACATAAGGCATGACAACATCAATGATGAAGTCCATATATAGATCCCCGCGCTTAGTTCCCGATAGCCAAGAATATGGATAAGTATATTCGGCCATGCGATCGGCAGTATTGTCAATACCAACAACAATAGCGCCACCGAATCCGCCAATTTCCATAAGAGAAGTAATCGTTTCGTCTACACCCCATTCACCTGCAAAAGATGTTACCGAATCGAATACATTTTGTCCGTCATGCATATAGATGACTGGATATTTTTTGGTTGTATCGGTAGGATCATAATCTGTCGGTGTCCAAATGCGAACATTACGGGTTTGATAAGTGGAAGGCAATCTTGGGTCAGTAAGTGAAACTATATCCAAATTACCGACAACTGTCGATTCTGGAGTGCCTCCTACCGGAATCCGCCAACGCAATACCGTATCTTCCACAATCGAAGTATTTCTGGTAATGGTTAAGGTACGGTTATTGATTGGAACACCGTCAAGCGTTAATTCTTCACCACTCCAAGGAGCAAATCCTGCACCCGGCACTTGAAGAGTCCATTTATATTGAAGGCTGATATTATTTCCGTTTGCAGAACTAAATGTCTTTTTGAATTCATAGGTTGTGTCATTGATTTTGGTAGCAATACCATAG
>DUPC01000054.1 GCA_012838545.1 Acholeplasmataceae bacterium | reverse complement strand
TAAAAAGTATGATTTATTTGACAAAGTACATAATAAATGATATAATATACAAGAATTGAATATCGTGTGAAAAGTAGAAAGTCCCTTTCTCACCTGATCAATAATTGGATTGGTAGGTAAAAAGTCACAACGGATTATAGTAAAACTTTAAGAAACTAAATAAAGTTTAAAACTAATCTATTTGTTGATTTTTGAAAAGTGGGTCTTTCGCCCACTTTTTTTCACACATGCTAAAAAATTTAAAAAGAGGAGGTGAAAGTTATCAGTAAGGCACTTGAAAAAAAGATAAACAATCTTGTCAATGAAGAAATTCAATTTGAAAAAGTTATGGTAATTTCTGATTTAGGCGAACAACTCGGAATTATGGATTGTCAATCAGCTTTAAAACTTGCAGAGGAAAGAAACCTTGATTTAGTATGCGTTGCCCCCCAATCAAAAATGCCGGTATGCAAGTTTATGGACTACAGCAAGTATCGCTATGAACAACTTAAACGTGCCAGAGAAGCCCTAAAAAATCAGAAAATCATTACTGTTAAAGAAGTTCGCTTAAGTCCGACGATAGATGTTCACGACTTTGAAACAAAAATGCGCAATGCATTCCGTTTCTTGAGTTCTGGCGATAAAGTAAAAGTCAATTGTCGCTTCCGCGGTCGGATGATTGAACAAGCTGACAAGACGAAAAACTTATTTTTTAAATTTGCAAACGGACTAGAAGAAGTCTCGGTTATCGAACGCGAACCTGTTTTAGACGGTCGTAACATGTTTATGATTCTAGGTCCGAAACCAGAGAAAAAGAAGTAAAGGAGAAGAACGTATGCCAAAAATGAGATCACATAAAGCGTCCAAGAAACGTTTTACTATTACTGGTTCTGGTGCTATTAAACGTGGCCAAGCAGGAACACGCCACTTAGCTCCAGGCAAAACTCAAAAACAAACTCGTCAATTACGGAAACCGTCACTTGTGACAACTGCCGACCGTAAACGAATTAAGCAACATTTAGCAAATTTATAAGAACTGGAGGGAATAAAAAATGCCACGTACAAAAGGTGGAGTTGTTGCGCGTCGCAGACGCAACAAAACATTAAAATTAGCCAAAGGTTACTTTGGTTCGAAACATACATTATACAAAACTGCGCATGAACAAGTGATGAAATCACTTCGTTACGCTTACCGCGACCGTAAAGTCAACAAGCGTAATTTCCGTAAACTTTGGATTGTACGGATTAATGCGGCTAGCCGGGCAAATGGTTTAAGCTATAGCCAATTAATGCATGGATTGAAATTAGCCAATATCGATATCAACCGTAAAATGTTGGCTGATTTAGCTGTTAACGATAGCGTAACTTTTACATCATTATGTGAAAGTGCCAAAGTAGCATTAGCGAAATAAGAAATGGAGTTCGATTCGAACTCCATTTTTTTTACTCTTCTTTCTTTCTGATTAGCAGTGCAAGCGGTACAAAAAGCAACCCCAATACACTCGTTCCCATTTGGCAACCAGTTGATGGTTTTGGATCTGGGTTTGTTCCTGGTTCAGATTCTGTTTCCCCGAGGGTTAAGTCTTTCTCAATGATTTCTCCGTTTGCCATTGTGAATACAACATGATAATGATAGACATTTCCATCATATGCGCCTCCCAAAGACATCTCTAAGACTTTCGGAGTAGAGACAACTTTAGTAACATTTAAACCAAATTCGTTGGTAACCTGAACTTTTCGGATATTACCGAAAGCAGCTTTTTCCCAAGAAAGGTAAGCCATTTGGGCTTCAGTGTCGTGTCTTAGTTCATATTTCAATTTGTAATTGCTGGATGGTTGTGGTGCCGGACGTCTTGCTTTCAGGGTGAATTCATGTTGGACATCCCCGGCTTGGTTGTAAAGAGTAAATGTTAAGTTGTTGCCGATAACTTGAACAATCGCCCCTGCATAGTTAATGTTTTGGGTATAAGCAAATTGGTCTTCATACTGTTCGTAGACATTGTATTGCTTTCCCCCACCTGCTGGGTTAATCAAATAGGTTACCCCGAAATCGGGATCTACTTTTCCTTTGGTTAAAGGATTAGTATAAGCAAACAAGTGTTCGTGACCGCCAATAACCAAGTCCACCGCATGCCTTTCAAACAGGCTTCCCCATTCTTCCATCATGCGTTTACCGTCGCTAGCGTAAACGCCTGCTCCCACCGGAGTGGAATGCATACCGACAATAATGTATTGGCTGGGGTTTTCCAAGATAACGCGATCGAACCAAGCCCGTTGTTCCTCGAACAATTCTTTTTTGATAGTATCAAGCATGATAAATAAAATATCATTGTATTTGAAAAAATAAGTTGAGTTGAGACGTTCGGTTGGACCGTTTTTCGGATTGTTGAAAAATTGGTTGTACACTTCCGGCGAAACATAGGTGCCGCTTGACGTCAAATAATACTCATGATTGCCGGGAATGGTTGCAAAAGGCATCTTTTTAGTAACCGTTACGTACTTAAAGAAATCGTCCCATTGGCCAGGCATTCCCCCACGGTCGATGATATCGCCGGTCATAAACATGAAACGAATATTTTTATTCGCAAGCAACAGGTTTTCCATCAAAGTATTAACTTTTTCATAACCCGAACCGGATGATTGAGAATCGGTAACAAAACCAAAAACAGTGTAAGTTGTACCCATGGCGGTTGTGAAGGAATAAATTTCCGATTGCGCATTGCCGGCAGTTATTTGGTAATAATAGGTTGTATCAAGGGCGAGATTTTCCAGTTCAACACGGGCTATCATTCGTTCGTCAAAGCCATATTTTTCTTCATCGCTTGGGTAGGACCAAGTTTTATGTGTCGCATTTAGGGTTGCGCCCCCTGCCAAATCGCTGGAGGTGCTATAGGTAACAAAAGAGGAAGAGGCATTGGTGTGATAATTGATGTGAATGATTCTTTCGTTTTCCCCTAAGCTGGTTGTTACATATTTGATATAATCGCTTTGGGCATTTGCCTTTATTGAAAAAGTAAGGAAAATAAAACAAAAGAGGAAAATAAAAATAAAAAAGCGCGGTTTCATTTATATACTAGTCTCCTTTACTTGGTAAATTTACCCCATTATAACATAAAAAGGGATTTTCATGCATTCTTTTATATAAGAAGCAAACATTTGAATTTACAAAAACCCAAATCAATGGTATAATATAAACATTAAAAGAAAGGAAGTGCTATCGAATTGTATCAAATAATCAAAAACGTTCTATTTAACCCTCGCAGTTTACAATCCTTCGGAAAAACCAAAGGTTGGAAAGTATTGGTATATTTTTTAGTGCTTGTTGTTATATTTGCACTTCCTGATATGATTAATATCATCCAAATCAATAAAGTTGATTATTCCACGATAGCCGATTTCCAAGAGGCTTTTTCGGAACAGGAAATACCTTTTATCATTGAAGACAATGTTTTAAAGGGAACCGAGGAAGACGTAAAAGGCAAGTTAATTCATTTGCCGGTTTATGGGGTTGACTTAAATTTTGGCTCAGAAATTCAAGACGAAGGCAAAGAGTACTTAATTGTCGTTCTGGAAGAAGAAAAGATTGTCCTGACGACTAGGTTAAATCCTAAAGTAACTTTTGATATTGCTACATATGAAGAGTTAAATATCAATCAACTGGACTTTAGGGATGCGATTAGTTCAAAAAACGAGGCTTTTTGGAACAAATTCACTTTAGTCCTGAATCAGTTATATAATAAATATAATGTGGTGATTATTGCCTTGGGACTGCCATTTGTCACCCTATCACTGGGTATTGCGCTACTGTTAATCATTACATTCACCGCTTTCCTAGTCAATTTACTCAACAAACGCATGGGATCCACCTTTAGAGTAGTATATAAAATCACCATAGTTGCTTATACCCCTTATGTCATAGGTTCCATTTTAGCTATCTTTTTTTACCTGAATTTTTTAAATAACGTTGGTTCGTTAATAGCAGTTGTTTATGCCCTCATCGGAGTCAATGAATATTATAAAGGACAAATTACCAATCAAAATCAATAGGAGGAGTTATGAGTTTTGACCATCGAAAAATCGAAGCCAAATGGCAAGCTTATTGGCAAAGCCATAAAACATTTAAAACCGAAAATGACCAAACCAAACCGAAATATTATGTATTAGACATGTTTCCTTATCCTAGCGGCGCCGGTCTTCATGTCGGACATCCGGAAGGTTATACCGCTACCGACATCGTTGCCCGTTATAAACGGATGAAAGGGTACAATGTTCTTCATCCGATGGGCTGGGACGCTTTTGGTTTACCGGCGGAACAATATGCTCTTTCGACCGGAAATGACCCAAAGGAGTTTACCGAACGCAATATTCAAACCTTCAAGAAACAACTTATGATGCTCGGCCTTTCGTATGATTGGGAACGTGAAGTTGCTACTTGCGATCCTACTTATTATAAATGGACCCAATGGATATTTACCCGTTTGTTTAAATTAGGTTTAGCGGAAATCAAAGATATCGAAGTTAATTGGTGCGAAGAACTTGGTACCGTTTTAGCCAACGAAGAAGTCATCAATCTCGATGGTAAAATGGTGAGCGACCGGGGCAATTTCCCAGTTGTCAAAAAACCGATGAAACAATGGGTTTTGAAGATTACAGAGTATGCAGAAAGATTGCTCGAAGATTTGGAAGACCTCAATTGGCCCGAATCCATCAAAGAAATGCAACGCAATTGGATTGGCAAAAGCGTAGGTGCCAAAGTCAAGTTCCAAGTTGTTGATTCCGATTTATCTTTTGAAGTCTTCACTACCAGACCTGATACCTTATTCGGAGCTACTTATTGCGTAATGGCTCCGGAACACCCATTGGTTTCCCAAATAACCACCCCGGAAGAAAAAGAAATAGTGGAAGCGTATATAGCGGAAGCCAAAGCCAAGAGCGATTTGGAACGGACTGAACTTAACAAAACGAAAACCGGTGTCTTTACGGGCAGTTACGCCATTAACCCGGCCAATAACAAAAAAGTGCCGATTTGGATTGCAGATTACGTATTGTATCACTACGGAACCGGAGCCATCATGGCGGTTCCGGCTCATGATGAACGTGATTATCAATTTGCGAAAGCTCACAATTTGCCAATCGTTCAAGTTCTTGAAGGCGACATTTCCACCAATGCTTTTGTTGACGATGCTCCACACATCAATTCTGACTTTTTAAACGGTTTGAATACGGCTGATGCCACCAATAAAATGATTGAATATTTGGAACAAGAAGGTAAAGGCGAAAAAAGCGTCAATTACCGCTTGAGAGACTGGGTGTTTAGCCGTCAAAGATACTGGGGCGAACCGATTCCGGTTATACATTATGAAGACGGAACCATCGAAGTAGTGGAAGACGATCAATTGCCGGTAGAACTTCCAAGAATCAAAAACTTTAAGCCATCGGGAACCGGCGAAAGCCCGCTTGCCCATGCCACCGATTGGCTCTATGTTACCCGAAAAGACGGGGTCAAAGGGCGCAGGGAAACCAACACGATGCCACAATGGGCAGGAAGTTGTTGGTATTACATTGCTTATATCATGCGTCAAAACAACCAATACTTACCGCTTAACGATCCAAAAGTCCAGGAAATGGTCAATTACTGGTTGCCGGTTGATTTATATATCGGGGGAACGGAGCATGCGGTATTGCATTTATTGTATGCACGGTTCTGGCATAAAGTTTTATATGACGTTGGCGTCGTTAAAACGAAAGAACCATTCCAACAACTATTTAATCAGGGAATGATTCTCGGCGAAGACAACGTAAAAATGTCCAAATCCCGTGGTAATGTCGTAAACCCTGACGATATCGTCAATGAATATGGCGCCGACACTTTGCGCATTTACGAAATGTTTATGGGTCCGCTTGAAACAACCAAACCATGGTCCACCAAAGGCGTAGAAGGCTCCCGACGTTTCCTTGAGCGGGTTTATCGGATGTTTACCGAAGTCGTAAAAATCGATGACCAAAATACCCAACTTGAACGGGTTTGTCATCAAACCATTAAAAAGGTAAACGAAGACATCGAAAACCTTCGCTTCAACACCGCAATCGCCCAGATGATGATTTTTGTCAACGAAGTATACAAGGCACCGAATGTTCCGAAAGAATATTTGGAAAACTTCTTGAAACTATTGAACCCATTTGCCCCTCATCTAACCGAAGAATTATGGGAATTTCTAGGTCATAAAGAAACGATAGCCTATGAACCATGGCCGGAATATGACGAAGCCAAAACCATTCTGGACGAAATAACCATTATCGTTCAAGTAAACGGTAAACTTCGGGATCGTTTAACTGTCCCAAGAGATACTGCTACAAAAGAATTGGAAAATCTTGCTTTGGGCAACAAACGCGTTCAAGGTTTTCTCAAAGATTTGACGGTTCAAAAGGTAATCGTTGTTCCGAATAAACTAGTCAATATCGTTGCCAAATAACGAAAATTAAATCAATTTCTCTAGAACAGGGAAATTGATTTTTTTTTATTTCCAAGTTTATTTTTTTAATTTACGAAACAGGAAAAAATGAATTAAAGTTATGATATCACGGAAATAAGATATATTGATACTTACACAACAAAAATCAATTTTAAAATAGTTTTTTGTTTGCCAAAAGATGATAAAGAATTCATTTTAACATTTACAATAGATTCCAGATACAAAAAAATAAACCAAAAACAAAAGCCTTTAAGGGGGATAAGGGGTTAATTTTAGAAAATAATAATAAAAAAGATCATGTCAGATCCCATTAACTTAAAAACGGTATTCTATTAATGAATGGTTTCGACTTTTTTGGCGAGAATTCTTAAGATTTCTCAAACAATTGTTAATTTATTAAAGACAACTGTACTCCCTTTTTCGCAAACTGTTTTTCTTGATAACCTGGGAAGGAAATGATAGAATGTGTTCATGAAGGGTGCAAAGAAAAACTGGTTTTGTCCTCATAAACGGGGCTTTTCGGGGTTGTGGAGGGTTCACCGTATCCCCAAGCGTTTAGCCAGTTCATTTTACCTAGGACTTAAAAAAGTTTTGATTCTCGATGTTTTTCCTTTCCCCTTGGAGAGCAAAGAAGATTGTTATTTGTTTAATTTGGTTGTTTCTAAAATTTTTAATTTGAACGTTTGTTTACAAAATGAGATGATTTGTTTTTGGTTTAATAGTCTTGAGGAGATGGAAAAAGAACTTGATTTTGATTGGATGGAGTTAAATCAGGATTGCTGGTTGATTGTGGTTTTAATTGGTTGATTAAAAAAGGAAATTATGGTAAAATTTTAGTAAGAATAGATGATTTTGCAAGAAAGATTTTATTCTAATTCAAGGAAGGAGTATACCAATGAAAATTAACATTCGTGGAAAAAACAAGTTGGAAATTACCCCAGCTCTTCGGGCGTATGCGGAAGAGAAAGTGGGCAAATTGGCGGGTTTATTTCATCCGCGACACGAAATTACCGCGCATGTTCTATGCAAAGTGTATGACAGTCATCATGCGGTGGAGGTAACGATTCCGACCAAACATTTGATCTTGCGGGCCGAAAGTGAAGCAGACACGATGTACGCCGCTATTGATCTTGTCGTTGACAAACTCGAACGACAACTCAAAAAATATAAAAGCCGGATTAATTCCATATTTAAGAAACGCGAAGGTATTAGTAACTACTTTAGCGACCAATTCAATGCTCAAGAAGAACCTAAGCAAGATTTAAAAGCTCTTGTGCGCAACAAAGAAATTGAATTAACCAAAATGAGCGTGGATGAGGCAGTTCTCCAAATGGAATTATTGGGCCACGACTTCTATTTATTCCTAAATGAAGACAATCACAAAGTAACTTTGATTTATCAACGCAATGATGGCAACTATGCCACCATTGAAGTAAAATAATTAATCGATTAAGGGGTGCCACATGCGCTCCTTTCTTTTATCGGGATAACCGTAATGAAATGCTTTACAAAAAAGCTATAAAATGGTATTATATATATATAATAATTACAGATTAAAAACAGATTATGTTTTTTTGATCCAGAAAGGGTGTATCAAAATGTTTAAGAAATGGTTCGACGTCAGCGTCAAAGAATACAAACGTTGCGTAAAAATTGCCGAAGAAGTTGACCAAAAAGCCGAAGAATATCGCCAAAAAAGTGACGAAGAATTGAAAGCGATGACCCCTTATTTTAAGGAACAATTGACACAAGGCGCTTCGCTTGACGACATTATGGTGGATGCCTTTGCCACTGCTCGGGAAGCTTGTACCAGAGTTTCGGGTTTAACCCCTTATAAAGTGCAAATAATCGGCGCCGCCGCAATGCATTTCGGTAATATTGCGGAGATGAAAACCGGTGAAGGTAAAACCTTAACTTCCGTAATGACTGCTTATCTTAATGCTTTAAGCGAGCTTGGCGTACACATCGTTACGGTTAACGAATATTTGGCCAGCCGGGACGCTCGGGATATGGGTGCGATTCACAACTTTTTAGGTTTAACCGTCGGTTTAAATTTAAGGGAACTATCTCCCGAAGAAAAGCGCTCAGCTTATAATTGCGATATCACTTATTCGACCAACAATGAACTTGGGTTTGATTACCTAAGAGACCATATGGTGATATACAAAGAAAACATGGTCCAAAGACCGCTGAACTTCGCTATCGTCGACGAAGTTGACTCAATTTTAATTGACGAAGCAAGAACCCCTTTGATTATTTCCGGTGGTGAAAAAAAAGGTCCAAACCTATACGTTCAAGCACAGACTTTTGTTCGCGGTTTACGAGAAGAAGACTATGAAATCGATATTAAGGCCAAACACATCGCTTTAACGGAAGCGGGTATCGCCAAAGCCCAACGGTTCTTTGGTGTTGATAATTTTTACGATATTCGCTATGTTCGTTTGGTTCACCATGTCAACAATGCGTTAAGAGCGAACTATATAATGAGTCGCGATATCGACTATGTCGTCCAAGACGGCAAAGTAATCATCGTTGACCCATTCACTGGCCGTTTAATGCATGGCCGTCAATACAGCGAAGGTTTGCATCAAGCCTTGGAAGCCAAAGAACGGGTGGAAATCAAAAAAGAAACCCGCACGCTTGCGACAATCACCTTTCAAAATTACTTTAGAATGTACAAAAAGCTTGCCGGTATGACCGGTACCGCAAAAACCGAAGAAGAAGAGTTCCGGAATATCTACAACATGCTTGTTGTCGAAATTCCCACCAATAAACCGGTAATTCGGATTGACGATAACGACCTCATGTTTGCCACCATGAACGCCAAGTTCAAAGCAATTGTCAAAGATATCGAAGAACGCCATAAGAAAGGCCAACCGGTGCTGGTTGGTACGATTTCCATCGAAACCAGTGAATTGATTTCCGACATGTTGAAACGTCGAGGGATTCCGCACAGCGTCTTAAATGCCAAACAACACGAAAAAGAAGCGGACATTATCATTAGAGCTGGTGAAAAAGGGGCGGTTACAATTGCCACCAACATGGCAGGTCGCGGTACCGACATTAAACTAGGCGAAGGCGTAAAAGAATTGGGCGGTTTAGCGGTTATCGGTACTGAACGTCATGAAGCCCGCCGGATTGACAATCAGTTGCGGGGACGGAGCGGTCGTCAGGGCGACCCTGGTTACAGCCGTTTCTATCTATCTGCCGAAGACGATTTGATGAGAAGGTTTGCGGGGGACAGATTTAAGACTTTACTTGGCATGATAGCCAAACCGGACGCCGAAGGCAACGAAACGCCGCTTGATTTAAGAATGTTTAGCCGGTTCGTGGAAAACGCCCAACGCAAAGTTGAAGGTTCCAACTACGACCGGAGAAAGAGCGTCGTGGAATACGATGAAGTCTTGCGTAAACAAAGAGAAATCATTTATCAACAAAGAAGCGACATTCTCTTCTTGGACGACATGGAACCGACCGTGCTTAAGATGATAGATGCGGTTATCGAGCGGAATGTAGATCGCTATGTTTCATCTTCCGGCAAGAAATCTACGCTTGATTTGAAAAACTTCATGACCAATGTGGCCTGGCGTTTCTTTAACCACGTTGAATGGACCGAAAGCGAATTTGAAAACAAAAGCGTTCCGGAAATCAAGGAAATGTTAATCAACAAGTTGAGAGCGAACCTGGAAGAAAAGAAAAGCAGTTTTCCAGAAGAAGTATATCGCGAATTCCTAAAGGTTATTATGTTACGGGTGGTTGACCGCTATTGGATGGATCATATCGATCAAATGAGCGAATTGCGCCAAAGCATCGGGTTAAAATCCTATGCTCAAATTAATCCGCTTCGGGAATATCAGGAAATCGGTTTTGAAATGTTTGAAACCATGGTAAACAGTATCGAAGAAGAAGTCGTAACATTCGTGAGCCGAGCTCAAATCCGTGATAACCTTCAACGGGAAGAAGTTGCGAAACCTACAGGAACCAATGCCGGAGATGAACCAGTTAAGAAAAAACCGGTTGTCATCGGTAAAAAGGTTGGACGCAATGACCCATGCCCTTGTGGCAGCGGGCGCAAATATAAACATTGTTGTGGCCAAAACGAATAATGAAAGGATTGTCCAATGGAAAAATGGGAAATTTCACGCGAGGTTCAGTATTTTAAAAACCGTTTAGAAGTCCTCAAAGACGTTATTGAACTTGACCACAAAAAAACACAAATTGCTTTCCTAGAAGCCAAAATGTCAGAACCTAACTTTTGGGAAGATGCCAACCGTGCTTCAAACCTTATTCAAGAATGCAATGCTTTGAAAGACACGGTGGAAACCTATCAAGAAATATATCAATCATACGAAGAATTAACCCTCATTTTGGAACTGGAAGACGCGGAATTATTTCAAGAAGCGGAAAAATTGATTTTTGACACCAAAAACAAATTATCCCACTTTGAAACGGAGTTGCTGCTAAGCGACGAATATGATAATCTTCCTGCTATTGTCGACATTCACCCGGGAGCTGGCGGTACCGAATCGCAAGATTGGGCCTTGATGCTTCTTAGGATGTATCAAAGATTTGTGGAAAGAAGGAACTTATCGTTTGAGTTAATTGACTATTTGGAAGGCTCTGAAGCCGGAATAAAAGGGGTTACCTTTATGGTCAAGGGAAAATATGCTTTTGGACTATTAAAGAGCGAAAACGGCGTCCATCGCTTGGTTCGCATATCGCCCTTTGACAGTAACGCCAGAAGGCATACTTCGTTTGCGGCGGTTCACGTAACTCCGGAAATCGATGAACGTTTTGATTTTGCCATCAATAGCGATGAATTGAAAATAGATACTTACCGTTCCAGCGGAGCAGGAGGGCAACACGTCAATACCACCGATTCGGCGGTTAGAATAACCCACTTGCCTACGGGAATTGTGGTCAGCTGTCAAAATGAACGCAGCCAAATTCAAAACCGCGAAAGAGCAATGAAAATATTAAAATCCAAACTATACCAATTGAACCTAGAACAACAAACCCAAAAACTAAAAGCTATTAGCGGCACCATTGAAGATAACAGTTTTGGGAGTCAAATCCGCAGTTATATCTTACATCCATATGCATTGGTAAAAGATCATCGCACCGAAGTTGAATCAACGAATCCGGCCAATGTGTTGGACGGCGATATTGATATTTTTATCGATGCCTATCTACAAAAGATGTCTAAAGATAAGAAACAATAATTGACAAGGAGAGTTGCCATGGTAAAAAACCTCATTAATAAACAATCAATAAAAGAATTTTTAATGATTAATTTAGGGGTGTTTTTAGCTGCACTCTCTTTTGCTTTATTCTTGGATAAATATGATGTTGTCATCGGAGGCGTAAGCGGTTTGGGTATTATCATCAAACATATACTTTGGTTTGAAGTCTCCACACCGCTAATTGTCTTGATTATCAATATTATCTTACTTTTGTTATCTTGGATTCTTCTAGGCAAATCGTTTTTCTTAAAAACCATTTATGGTTCCGTAATGTTTCCGGTTTTTGCCTGGATTGTCGAATTAGTAATGCGCCATTTACCGGAAATGGTTTCCTTGTCAAAAGACAATGATTATTTTTTAATCATTACGATTTCTGCGGTTTTAATGGGTGTAGGGCTAGGTTTAGCCATGAAATATGGCGCTTCCACCGGGGGAGTTGACATCATCCAATATGCTCTTCTTAAGTATTTAAAAATGCCGTTATCTTTAAGCATTATTTTCATTGACGGAATTGTAATTCTATATGGAGCCATTGAGTTCAGAAGTCTTGCCACTGCTTTATACGGAATAATCTTCATGTTTATTTCCGGTTACTTTATTGACAACATCATCTTTGGAGGTTTCAATGTTCGTTCCGCCCACATTATTACTCAAAAGCCGGCGGAAATTAAACAACGAATTTTTGAGGTATTAGGCCGAGGGGTTACCGAAGTGTATGCTCGGGGAGGTTATAGCGGAAATGAAATGATAATGTTGATTTGTGTTTTGAGAACCAGAGAGTATTATCAACTTCGTTCCTTGGTTCAGGAAATCGACGACAAGGCCTTTATCTTTGTCAATAAAGCAGCCGAAGTTAGAGGGGAGGGTTTCACTTTTGAGTACACAGACAGTAATTAGAATCAGTCGTATTGAAAAGAAAGCGCGCGATTATTTAGTTCATTATACTGTCAAAGACGGTTTAACGGAAGAAACCAACTCCGTACTGCTTGATGAAGAACAGATTGTTTCTTACCGAATCTTGAAAGATAAAGAATTCGATCATGATACTTGGAGAAAAATTGAAAAAGAAGCCAAAGAAATCGTGGGTTACAAAAAAGCCCTGCGATTCATCAATTATCAAACTCGAACCGAACACGAAATTCGCGAATATTTGCGCACCCATGATATGACAATGGAATCCATAGAAATTATCGTAAAAAGGCTAAAAAAGGCTAATTTGATCAATGATAAACGTTATGCTATGAATTTTGTCGATAATTACCTTCGCAATCAAAAAGGCCCTCAATATCTCAAATATCGTTTACAGGAAAAAGGGGTTGAACATAAAATTATCAGCCAGGTAATTGAAGGAATCTCCGAGGATGTGCAAAAAGAATCGATTATGCAAATCATTGAGAAAGAAAAACCCCGGTTGGAAACTTACCCAATTAAACGTCAAAAAGAATTAATAATGCAAAAGTGTTTGCGTAACGGGTTTAAAGGCGATATCGTTCTCAAATGTCTTGCCATGGTAAAGTGGCAAAGTTTGCATCAGGACCGCTTAAAATCCGACTTTCAAAAGATTAGCAAAAAAGAACAAAACCAACAGAAAATCATCCAAAAATTGCTTGCCAGGGGATATACTTATCAAGAGATAAAAGCTTTTTTAGAGGAAGAAGAAGAAAACCCGGAAAGCGAAGACTATTATTTTGAGTAATTAACTCATAATTGCTCAAATCACCCATAAAATGTTAATGGGTGGTTTTATGAAAAATAAGAAAAAAGTTCGCGAAGATTTAAGGAACCTTGAAAGAGGCTTTACCAAGGAAAAAGAACTAGAAGAAAGTTTAAAATACGAGATTGCCAAAGAACATCAGGATGTCTACAAGCAATCCGGAAATAAAAACAAATAGTAAAAAATAGGTAATTTTCCTTGCAAAAATGTTCAAAATAAGGTAGAATATTAATAATAACAATATAATCAAAACAAAACAATCTTCAGGGCAGGGTGAAAATCCCGACCGGCGGTATAGTCCGCGAGCAAGCACTTTTGTGTAAGCATGATTTGGTGCAATTCCAAAACCGATAGTTACAGTCTAGATGGGAGAAGATTATTGCTTTTTTGCTTTTTGCTATTTAGGCAAAAAGCTTTATTTGGCAATTCCCTATGCGCCTTGAAGAGGTGCATTTTTCTTTTTCTAGGAGGTCTTTATGAAAAAACAAAAAGTCTTAAAAATTGCCCAAATAAGCATTTTGGTCAGTTTATCCTTTATTTTGTATTTGCTTAAATTTCCCGCCGCAACCATCATTCCGATTTTTCCCACCTTTTTAGAATTGCAATTTTCCAATTTGCCGGTTATCATCGGAGGTTTTATCTTGGGGCCGGTTGAAGGTGTTATCATGGTTGTAATCCGGACACTTTTGAAATTGCCGCTTACCCATACGATTGGCGTGGGAGAAATTGCGGATTTGGTGATTGGTATTGCGACGGTTCTTACTTCATCTTTAATATACCGTAAATGGCGCACCAAACGGGGCGGTTACTTTGCACTTCTTTTTGGCGCAATCGCTTGGGTAGTTGTGGCAACGCTCGCCAACTGGTTATTTATTTTGCCTTTCTACATTGATCTTATGGGGTTTGAGGCAATTCTGGGGATGTTAAAAACAATTCCGGGCGTTACCGAAAGCAATTATATGGTAAAATATCTCTTTGTCGCAATTGTTCCATTTAACGTAATCCTTGCTACTTTAGTTTCTTTTGTTACTTCGCTGGTTTACAAAAGTGTTTCCAACTTTTTTAAAGCAAGGGAGTAAAACTATAATTAAAAATTAGTTAAACCCTTCATGGTTGTTTACTCAAGAAACCATGAAGGGTTTTTTTAAAAGAGAAAAATAAAAAATAGAGCCTATCAGCTCTATTTCGGTTTGTCTATTGAAGCAAAAAACTTTTTTAGAAATTTCAATGCACCTTGTTCTTCAATTGGTGCGGTTTGGTATTTTGCCACTTGTTTTACCATGGGACGGGCATTACCCATCGCCACGCCGTGATAAGCGGTTTGTACCATGCCAATATCGTTATTGCCGTCGCCGATGGCGATAATGTTTTCCGGTTTGATCTTGTAGTAGTTTGCTGCTTGCAGCATTCCTTCTTTTTTATCGACTTTTGGGTGATAAATTTCCACGATGTCGAATTCATTGACTTTCCAATGGCGGGCTTCGATTTGGTTTTCGCGGTTATGTTCGACGTACTCATATAAGAGGTGCAAATGCGAATCCTTGACAAATACCAAAGCACCGTGCGGATCTGCTGTTAATATCTTTGGCAATTCCCCCGCAAACATTCTTCCCCCATCAAGATGGAGGAAATCACGGATTTCGGAGTTATAGTTATGAACGTAAATATCGTCATGAATTTCGCAGAAAATATTAATTAAACCGTCTTGCAAAATCTCGATGATGTTGAACAGTTCTTGTCGCGAAACTCTGATATCGGTAATCGGATAGTTGGGGTCGGTTGGATTGGTGATGTAGGCGCCGTTGTAATTGATTAGCGGAGTATCTAAATCCAACAATTGATAGACAAAATAACTTGAACGAAAAGGCCGACCGGTGGCGATGACAATCTTATGTCCCAAACTTTTTAAGTATCGAAGATAAGCAAAAGTTTCTTCATCGTAACTGGATAAACTGTACATTAAGGTTCCGTCTAAGTCAATTGTAATTAAGTATTTTTCCATGGTGATTTTCCTTTCATGGCATTATATCATAATTTAACCGTTCTTGGCAAATAATCCGCCAATTTTTCAACCGGGAATGGTGTAAAG
>DUPC01000053.1 GCA_012838545.1 Acholeplasmataceae bacterium | reverse complement strand
CTGTGGAAAGCGCAGATGGCGAAATTGTCAAAATTTATCTATAGGGCGTCATTATTTGCGCCCTTTTTTTATATTTTTCCATTCAATTGCTTTTGAACCGATTAATTGGTATAATATAGATAGGTGATAAGGAATCAAGTGTGAAACTTGAACTGTCCCAGCAACTGTAACACGGACGAAATGCAATAAGCCACTGAAAGATTATTCGGGAAGGCGCATGGAGGATGAAGTGGAGTCAGGATACTTATCATCAATATATAAATAGAAAGAAAGGAAGAAGTATGAAGAAATTATTACTTTTGGTGGTTCTTTTGATGCTTGCTGGTGCAACAAGCTGTAAAGGTAACCAAACCGAAACTCTCATTGATCGCGTCGATTCAGCAATCGACCATTTTATCGCAAACTATGCAACTCGGTACTTAACAGAAAGCGCGACGGGACTGACGCTTGAATATCATGTGGTTGCCGGAGTTAAAGTTTTGGAAAACAGCGGTTATGACATTAGCTTGGAGGATTATCTTACCTCAGACAAGGTGGAATTGGATTTAGAAAACCGTCAAATCAAACAGGGAACCGAAGCCTTTATTGCTTTGGTTATTGCCCGGGCTTTTGGTCTAGAAAGTCCTAACGCAAAACAATTTCTTACCGAATTAACAACCTTTGACCCTTGGAATATGTCTTATGTTTTGATGGCTTTAAATTTCACTTCCAGCAACGTTTCATTAAAGCAAGCGATAATGAGCGACATATTAAATGTCGAAGGAAAGGATGCGGATTATGCGGGAGCAGCCTTAATGGCTCTTTTCGACCATGAAATAGATAAAACGCCCTTAGTTAACCTAATCAAAGAAAACTTAACACCTCAAGGGGTTCTTTCTTGGGGTACCGCAAACGCCTGCACCACCGCTTACGCAATTATGGGTCTTGTGGCAAGCAATATTAATCCCACAAGCGCTGAATTCACTGTTGAAAACATCAATTTGGTAGAAGCTTTGTTGAACTTTCATTTGGGGGACGGATCATTTAAATATAGTGCTGAGGGCGAAACAGATTTAGATTATTCCACCCCGCAAAGTTTTGCGGCTTTGGTCGCCTATCGGGAATTTGTTCGCACCAAGACGCAATTCATCCTGTTTCAATGATTATGAATAAAACAACAGTTAAAATCATCGTTTCGATATTGGCCTTGGGATTGATGATCGGCAGTTACTTTTTAATCAAAAAGCTAGAAAAGGCCAAACAAGAAGGCACGATTACCGTCGTTATAGTTGATGAAATGGGAGGAGAAAAATCGCAAAAAATATCTTTTCAAGAAAACGACACTTTAGTCGGAGTTTTGCAAAAGCATTTTGAAATAACCATCGAGAACGGAAAACTCTTGAGAATTGAAAATTTGGAAACGGACTTTTTAAATGCTTTTATAATGATTTATATCAATGGAAGCCCCGCCCGAATGGGAATCGAGCAAATCGCTTTAAAGGATAAGGCGGAAATTCGGTTCGTTTATACCAAGGTAGCTGGTGGTCAATCATGAAGCAAAAAATGCTTATCAAGGATATCGCTATTATCGGAATCCTCACCTCGATTCTATTTGTGCAGGAACAATTGCTTTCCATTTTGCCAAACATTCAACTGACGGTTTTTTTGCTTTTTGTCTATGCAAAAAGTTTAAAATTGTCCCATTCACTTATAATTATTTTTATTCATGTTATTTTGGATAATTTATTGATGGGTTCGTTTAACTTTGTTTATCTACCCTTCATGATGATAGGTTGGATGGCAATCCCTCTGCTTTTAAAAACCCTTTTTAAAAGGGTTAATGATAACTTTCCTTTAGCTTTTCTGGGAATCCTGTTTGCCTTTTTGTATTCCTGGATTATGTTAATTCCCCAAGTTTTCCTAACAGAAGTGGATTTATATGCTTATTGGGTAGCTGACATTCCTTTTGAAATAATGCTTGCTTTGAGCAGTTTCTTAACGATACTTTGGTTATACCAACCAAGCATAAAAGTATTAAAACAAATTCTGAAATAATTATGGGCATTGACCTCTTTCCTCTGGGGAAGGGGTTTTTTCTTCTTTGATAATTCATGATTTAGTTGAAAATGATACCGTTTTCAGGTATAATGAAAGTATAAACAAAAAAGAAAAGAGGACTATATGGAAAAATTCACCCAAATCTTAAAGCAAGCTATTAACGAAAAAGCAACCGATGTTCATTTAGTAAGCAATGAATATCCGTTCCTTCGGGTAAATACTTATTTTAAACCTTTAAATGATTTTGGCAAAACAACAGAAGAAGATTTATCCGCCCTTTTTCAAGAAGTTGTTACTACCTCTTTACAGAAACAACTCTTTGACCATATGGGGGCAATTGATATTAGTTTGGAAGATTCCGATTTAGGTTTTTTCCGTTTAAATTTCTATCGCCAATTAGGCAAACTGGCTTTATCGGTACGGATTTTACCGCGAACAGTGCCAAGATTTGAAGATTTACATCTGCCGATGCAAATGAAAGAGTTAATTAAATACAAAAACGGTATCATTTTAATTACCGGTGCCACCAGTAACGGTAAGTCTACCACATTAGCCAGTTTAATCAATGAAGTGAACTTAACACAACGCAAACATATCATTACGATTGAAGACCCTATCGAATACCGTTATCCCAAAGGTCTATCGCTGATTTCCCAAAGAGAAATTGGCAGAGATTGCGCTGATTTTTCGAGCGGTTTGCGCTCAGCTTTGCGTCAGGATCCTGACATCATTTTGGTGGGAGAAATGCGCGATAAGGAAACTATCGAGACAGCGTTGATTGCGGCGGACACGGGACATTTGGTATTATCGACTTTGCATACCAACTCAACTTCCACTACCATCGAGCGAATTTTAAGTAATTTCCAAGCTTATGAACATCCGTTAATTGCTTCTAAGCTAGCGGGAAATGTTCGAGGAATCATTTCCCAACATTTAATTCCCCGAACTGACGGTAAAGGTCTGGCTTGCGCGGTGGAGATTATGCTTCCAACTCCGGGCGTTTTATCACTGATTCGCGACGGAAAATCATCGCAACTATATTCGGCAGTACAAACAGGCAAATCCCATGGCATGATAACCATGGACGAAAGTTTAGCGCAACTAGTTAAAAATAAAGTAATCGCCAAAGAAGAAGCGTTAAGCCGCGTGCAAAACAAAGCGGTTTTTGATTCTTATTTAAATAATTAGGATAAACGATAACAGAGGTGGCAAATGATTGAAGTAAACGGATACCATTTAAATTTATTGGATTTTTACCAAATTGCCCAGGGCAAAGCAAAAGTTAAACTTGCCGACGATGCCATAAAAAAAATTAACGATTCCCATTTAAGTATAAAAAACCTCATTAATAACAAAAAGGTGGCCTACGGAATTAATACGGGTTTTGGAATACTATCTGAAAAAACTATCTCAAGCCAGGATTTGCAACAATTGCAAGTCAATTTATTGAAATCGCATGCTTGTGGGGTGGGACCCCATTTTGATATCCCTACCGTTCGGGGAATTATGACTTTAAGGATCAATGTCCTTGCCAAAGGTTATTCCGGAATTAGATTAGAATTGGTGGAAAAAATCATTGAGTTCCTAAATAACGACCTAATTCCCGCTATTCCCGAAAAAGGTTCTCTTGGGGCCAGCGGTGATTTAGCACCGCTATCCCATATGGCGTTGCCTTTACTTGGGCTTGGGGAAGTTTATTATCAAGGAAAATTAATGACAACCAAACAAGCTTTGGAACTTGCCAAGATTGAACCTTTAAGTCATCTGGAAGCCAAAGAAGGCTTATCGTTAATCAATGGTACGCAGGTTATGACCTCAGTTGGGGCGCTTGTTTTATATGATGCTATCAATTTGGCAAAAGTAGCGGATATTGCAGGAGGGGTTAGTTTAGAAGCGTTGCGGGGAATTATCGCTGCTTTTGATGAACGCATCCATTTTGTCCGCGGGCAAATGGGCCAACAATTCTCAGCCGCTAATATCCGTAGACTAACTCAAAAAAGCCAACTAATAACCCATCAAGGTGAACTGCGGGTTCAAGACGCTTATTCGCTTCGCTGTATGGCTCAAGTTCACGGGGCAACTAAAGATGCTTTGGAATATGTTTTAAAAATCGTGGAATTGGAAATGAACGCGGCAACAGACAATCCGTTAATTTTAAATGAGGAGGAAATAATTTCCGGCGGGAATTTCCATGGACAACCTATCGCCTTGGCATTTGATTTTTTAAAAATAGCGATTGCGGAACTGGCAAGCATCAGTGAAAGAAGAATCGAACGTTTGGTTAATCCTGCTTTAAGCGAAGGATTGCCCGCATTCTTAGTGGCTCATCCAGGTTTAAATTCCGGTTTCATGATTGTTCAATATGTAGCTGCTTCTTTAGTCAGCGAGAATAAGATTTTGGCTCATCCGGCAGTTGTCGATTCAATCCCATCATCTGCCAACCAGGAAGACCATGTTTCCATGGGTAGCATCTCTGCTTTAACTGCACGACAAATCTTGAAAAACGCCCAAAAGGTATTGGCAATGGAATTATTTACCGCTTGTCAAGCGCTAGATTTCCGAAATCCTTCCGATTTGGGAGTCGGTACAAAAGCTGCTTATCAAACCATTAGGAAGTACATTCCTTATTTAAAAGAAGATGAAATCATGTATCCATTAATCAATCAAGCCACAGACCTTGTGGAAAACAACACAATTGTCGATGAAGTCGAAAAGACCATCGGTCAATTGCATTAGGAGGATTAATTGGTATGAAAATAAATATTACTTTAGAAGAAATATTTCCAGAACTTCCGGAATACCCGGTTTTTCCAACGGGCATTCGCAGAGCTCCTAAACGTCAACTTACTTTAACGGAAAGGGAAATTGAATTAGCCCTGGAAAATGCCTTAAGATATATTCCCCAAAAGTGGCACCAAGTGCTCGCGCCGGAGTTTTTGGATGAATTATTGACTCGCGGCCGAATCTATGGCTATCGTTTTTATCCGAAGAATCCCCCAAAAGGATTGCCGATTGATCAATATTTAGGGAGGACGCTTGCGGGGAAGGCAATTCAAGTGATGATAGACAATAATCTGGCTTTTGATGTGGCATTGTATCCTTATGAACTTATCACTTACGGTGAAACCGGAGCGGTAATGCAGAATTGGATGCAATATCATTTGGTTAAACGTTATTTGCAAATCATGGAAGAAGACCAAACTTTGGTTGTCATGTCAGGTCATCCACTGGGGCTTTTTTCCTCACATCCCAATGCCCCAAGGGTAGTGATTACCAACGGGTTGATGGTCGGTTTATATGATGATTTATCCAATTGGAACCGAGCGGCTAGCCTTGGTGTTGCTTCATATGGGCAAATGACTGCCGGAGGTTGGATGTATATCGGTCCTCAAGGTATTGTCCATGGCACATACTCCACCTTGTTAAATGCCGGAAGGGCAAAACTGGGAATCCCCAAGGATAAAGATTTAGCTGGGCATCTTTTTGTCAGCAGCGGTTTGGGTGGCATGAGCGGTGCCCAAGGAAAAGCTTGTCGGATTGCGGGGGGAGTAGGTGTGATAGCCGAGGTAGATTATTCGCGCATTCAAACTCGCTTGGACCAAGGTTGGATTGATTTTGTGGTCAAGACTCCGAAAGAAGCCTTTGAAATAGCTAATCAATTCGTTAGGGATAAAAAACCGGCTGCCATTGCTTTTTATGGCAACATCATTGATTTATTGGAGTTTGCGGTTAAAGCGAAAATAGAAATTGATTTATTAAGCGACCAAACTTCCTGTCACAATGCCTACGAGGGCGGCTATTGTCCGGCAGGAATATCTTTTGAAGAACGGACGCTCCTTTTGCAAACTAATCCCGAAACATTTAAACAAAAGGTGGATGCATCACTTTCCCGGCACTATCAAGCAATCAAGTCATTGGTGGAAAGAGGAACGTATTTCTTTGACTATGGCAATAGTTTCATGAAAGCTGTTTTTGACTCCGGCATAAAGGAAATTTGCAAAAACGGCGAAAATCCCTTGGACGGTTTCATCTGGCCAAGTTATGTGGAAGATATTATGGGACCATTACTTTTTGACTATGGGTATGGTCCGTTCCGTTGGGTAGTTTTAAGCGGAAAAGAAGAAGACTTGGACGCTACCGACCAAGCAGCTATGCAATGCATTGACCCAGGACGCCGTTTCCAGGACTTGGACAACTATAATTGGATCAAAAACGCCAAAGAGAATAATTTAGTCGTGGGCACCAAAGCGCGGATTTTATACCAAGATGCGATTGGTCGGGTTAAAATAGCCTTAAAGTTTAATGAAATGGTTAGGGAAGGCACAATTGGACCGGTCATGCTGGGACGCGATCACCACGATACGGGCGGAACCGATTCGCCATTTAGGGAAACCGCCAATATTAAAGACGGTTCCAATATTATGGCTGAGATGGCAACGCAAGTGTTTGCGGGGAATGCCGCAAGAGGTATGACTTATGTTGCCCTTCACAATGGCGGGGGTGTCGGAATCGGAAAAGCCATCAATGGCGGTTTCGGTTTACTGCTTGACGGCAGCAAACAGGTCGATGAGATTCTCAAAAGTGCCATTACCTGGGATGTAATGGCGGGTGTTGCCCGACGCGCTTGGGCAAGAAATAGCGCATCCATCGAAACAGCTACGAAGTTTAATGAAAACAGTTCTGATAACCATATAACTTTACCAAATTTTTGTGATAAGGATTATTTGCGCTCCTTAGTCCAAGCCAAATTATCCCAAGGAGGAAAATAACATGAAAGTAGTTCAATGCGTTCCGAATTTTTCCGATGGTTGTAATCTTGAAACCGTCGAAAAAATCGTTTCGGTATTACGCAATCAACCTGGTTTCAAATTATTAAGCGTGGAACCGGATGCCAGTTACAATCGTACGGTTGTAACTTTACTGGGCGATCCGGAAGCAATGATAGAACCATTGCTTGCGATGGTGGAAAAAACAATTGAATTAATTGATTTAAATCACCATCAAGGTGAGCATCCAAGGATGGGCGCTATCGATGTTATCCCATTTGTGCCGATTCAGAATATCAAAATGAAAGAATGCGTTTCTTATGCTAAAAGATTAGGTCAAGCCCTTTACGAACGTTTTGGGTTGCCGGTCTTTTTATATGAAGAAGCAGCCACTGATGAACAACGGGTTAATTTGGCGGATATCCGAAAAGGAGAATTTGAAGGAATGAAAACCAAAATTAAGAATCCCCTTTGGCACCCAGATTTTGGAAAACCAGAAATTCATCCTACAGCCGGTGCGGTAGCGGTAGGGGCACGAATGCCTTTGATTGCTTATAATATCAGTTTAAATACCGACAATAAAGAAATAGCACAAAATATCGCTAAAACAATTCGCCATTCCAGCGGAGGTTTAAGGTATATTAAAGCTGGTGCCGTCGAAATTAAAGAAAAGGGCATTGTTCAAGTTACAATGAATATCACCAATTATCAAAAAAACAGTATTTATCGCGTTTTTGAAATGGTAAAAATGGAAGCTACCCGTTACGGTGTTAGCGTCATTGGCAGCGAAATCGTGGGGATGATACCGCTTGAAGCATTAACGCAATCGATGGAGTATTATTTGGGGTTAAGCAATTTATCTGTTGACAAAGTCCTTGAATACCATTTAATAAAGAAGGATGAATAGCCTTGCGTTACATAGTAGTTAAAAACATCGGCGAATTGGTAACTTTAAAAGGTTCAAAAGGGTTACGGACCGGAAAAGACATGAATGAAGCTCAAATATTAAAAAATGCTTATTTTGTTGTAGAAAACGGTAAGTTTACCGAAGTTGGTACCGGATTGGGTTATCAAAAATATCAGGCTTCAGCGTTAATTATCGATGCGCAGGGAAAACTCATTACCCCGGGGTTAATCGATTCGCATACCCATTTAGTGCATGCTGGGTCACGGGAACATGAATTGGCGATGAAATTGGCTGGATATACTTATCTGGATATTTTGAAGCAAGGCGGAGGAATCTTTGATACGGTTGCCCAAACCACTCAAGCCTCCTTTAATGATTTATTAAACCAATCCCAAAAAACGCTTAACCGAATGCTTTTACATGGTACAACTGTGGTTGAAGCAAAAAGCGGTTATGGTTTGGAACTATCCACTGAATTAAAACAATTAGAAGTGGCCAAAACTTTAGACCAAAGGCATCCTATAAAGATTATCAATACTTTCATGGGAGCACATGCGATACCCCCTCAATATAAAGATAACCGTCCAAAGTTCATTGCTTTATTGAAAGAAATGATAAAGGAAATAAAAAAGCAAAACCTAGCAAAGTTTTGCGATGTCTTTTGCGAAGACGGTGTTTTTTCGCTTGAGGAGACAAGGGAATTTTTAACCTTCGCCAAATCACTTGGGTATGGAATAAAGATGCATGCAGATGAGATTGTCTCCATGGGAGGAGCAAGTCTTGCCCAAGAATTGGGGTGTATTTCTGCTGATCACTTAATGGCAACCAAAGAAAGCGATATGGACCAACTTGCTAAAGGTCGGGTTGTTGCCAATTTATTGCCATTGACATCGTTTTACTTAAACAGCAATTACGCCAACGCTCGTTTGATGATAAAGAAAGGTTGTGGAGTGGCAATTGCGACTGATTACAATCCCGGAAGTTCCCCTTGCGAAAACCTTCAGCTCGCCATGCAAGTGGCTTGTTTGAAGATGAAAATGACCCCGAAAGAGGTAATTACAGCTACGACGATTAATGCGGCTGTGAGTTTGGGACTTGATGAAACAAAAGGGACGATTGAAGGGGGAAAGGATGCAGATTTCGTTATTTTTGACTGCCCAAATCTAGATTATTTAATTTACCGTTTTGGCATTAACCATGTGGAAGATGTTTATATCGGCGGTAAACAAGTTGTAAGTCAAGGAAGAATAATAGGTGTATGAAATGAAATTAGTTGAACTATCATGCAAGGAATTTATGCAAGTGGTGGATGCTCCAACCCCAACTCCGGGCGGGGGAAGTGTAGCCGCCCTTTCAGTGGCCCAAGGCATTAGCCTAATTCGGATGGTAGCACATTTGACTATTGGGAAAAAGAAATTTAAAGAGCTCCCCGGGGAAATAAAAACCGAATATTTAAAGGCTTTCGAGGAACTAGATCAACACAAGAACTTGGCAATTGGATTAGTTGACAGCGATACGGACGCTTTCAACTTCATTATGGATAGCTTGCAACTTCCTAAAAATACCCCAAAGGAACAAAAGATTCGCGAAAAGCAACTAAATAAAGCAACCATCCTTGCCACGAAGGTACCTCACCTAACCGCAGAAATTGCATTGTCAGCTTTAAGATTAGCAATCCCAATGCTAAAATATGCCAATAAAACCGCAATCTCCGACTTTGGAGTAGGACTATTGTTAATTAAAGCGGGCTTTGAGGGCGCTACCTTTAATGTCAAAACTAATATGAAAGATTTTTCCGACCAAACCACCAAGGATGACTTCCTAAACAGTGTTTTCCGTTTAAAAGAAGAAGCGGATAAACTATTTAACCAAGGAATTCAGGAAGTAAATCGGTTATTATCCAAATAGTAACAAATGATCCATTAATTTGGATCATTTTTTAACACAATTTGAAAAAACATCTTATAGAATATGCAAGCGAAGATAAACTTAAAGAGAAAATATTTGACTTATTTTGTCAATATTATATTTTCAGGTATGATGGGACATGCTATTGTGTATGAGAATTTTATCATTTTCATTTGGCTTTACATCATAGCATTTAAATGATATAATAAGGAATATAATAAATGAATTCTGTGACAGGAGGATAAATATTTGAATAAAATACTACTAGAAAAAATAAAAGATTCCTTGCAAAGTATCCTACCAATGACGATTATTATCCTTATCATCTGTCTCATCTTTGGGACACAAGCCTCCGATATTGGGGAATTCCTTATCGGAGCCTTTATGTTGATTATCGGTTTAATCTTGTTTACACTTGGTGCGACCGGATCGATGATGCCGCTTGCAGAAAACATTGGGAGTTATATTACAAGAAAACGCAAATTGTGGTTTTTGATTTTAATTGGTTTTCTCATCGGTTTTATGATTACGATTTCTGAACCGGCAATTCTCGTTCTTTCTGAACAATTTAACAAAGAATCCCCTCTTATTTTTATTTTGATAGTTGCTTTTGGCGTAGGTATCTTTGTTGTTGTGGCGTTGCTGAGAATTATTTTCCAAATAAAATTATCTTATATTTTTATAGGTTTTTATTCCCTTATTTTTATAATTGCTTTTGTTCTTAATTTTGTCAATCCTTCCTATGTGCCTGTAGCGTTTGATTCAGGGGGTGCGACCACCGGACCAATGGCTGTGCCATTTATTATGGCATTAGGGTTAGGGGTATCGCTATCCCGTGGGGATAGCCGTTCTGAAGACGATAGTTTCGGTCTTGTAGGAGTTGCGTCAATCGGCCCAATCCTTGCCATAATGATTTCAGGGTTATTTCTATCAACACCCACGGAAAGTCCTTCCGAAACGTTTACACTTTGGGGTTTTTTAGGCAAGTACCTAATCGAAGTTGGAATTGCCATCATACCGTTCTTGATTTTCTTTTTCATTTTTAATTTTTTAGTTTTTCATTTTCCGAAAAAGAAAGTTATTCGCATTCTCATAAGTTTTCTTTATACCTATATTGGCCTAGCTCTCTTTTTAGCGGGTGCAAATGCTGGTTTTGTATCAATTGGAGATTATTTGGGCAAAGCTTTTGGCGAATTAAAAAATAATTGGTTATTAGTTCCTGCGGGTATGTTATTCGGAGCAGTAATTGTTTTGGCGGAACCTTCGGTAATAGTTTTGAATAAACAAGTTGAAGAAGTTACCAGCGGTGCAATTTCTCGTCGTGCCATGATGATTAGTATGTCAGTGGGTGTGTCCATGGCAATAGGTCTTGCTTGTATCCGTGTATTAACAGGAATTAATATTCTATGGTTCTTGGTTCCAGCCTATGGTATCGCCTTAATTTTGCTTTTCTTTGTTCCGCAAGTATTCTCGGCCATTGCTTTTGACTCAGGAGGAGCCGTATCGGGGGCGATGACTTCGACATTCTTGGTTCCGTTTGTTATAGGAGCCGCAACCATCTTAGGCACCAATGTTCTTACCGATGCATTCGGTTTGGTAGCATTTGTCGCGATGGCGCCTTTGGTTACGATTCAGGTGATGGGGTTAATCTATCATATTAAGTTGAAAGAAAAAATCGACGATTCAGGCGATGATGAAATTATTCTTTTAGATGAGGTAGAAAAATGAAAATACTGATAACGATAATTGACCGAAAAATGTGTCCCCGTGTTTTAAAAATGTTTGAAGAATTAAAGGTAAATTTCAATACCATCCTTCACGGAAAAGGTTCCGCAAACTCTGAATTGCTTCAGTATTTTGGGTTAGCAGAAACCGAAAAAAGTGTAATCTTCAGCATTGTTTCCAAAAAAGATGCACCGGAAATTTTGGAAAATATTTTTGAACTTTTTGAATTTTCGAGACGAGGAACTGGTGTGGCTTTTACAATACCGATAAAAAGCATTGGTAAGAAAACCCTTAGTCTTTTAAGAGGAGAAAAAATGGAGGAAAAAAATGAGTAAATACGATCTTATTATAGTAATATGTAATCACGGATTTTCGGAAGAGGTTATGGAAACCGCAAAATCCCAAGGGGCTAGAGGCGGTACCATAATGCATGGTCGTGGAACGGCCGCGCATGAAGTAAAGAAATTTTTTGGCATTACCATCTCTCCCGAAAAAGATATTATTTTGATTGTTGTTGAAGAACAATACACAAGCCCAATTATGCAAGCAATTAATTTAGATCATGGAATCAATAAAGAACCACATGCCATTTGTTTGTCTTTACCGGTTGATGAAGCGGTTGGCTTTAATTTTGGCTCCAACATGTAAAAAATTTGGGTGATTATGTGAAAAAAAACAAATCGCATATCTTTATCATCATTCTTATCATCAGTGCGATTATCTTCTTGCTTGCTTGTTCATTGATTGTCTTTGGCAAGGAATTAATGGATGATTCATATGAAATCGGGGTTCGCTTAGCTACGGTTTTTGTTGCTTTTGCTTCTTTTTGCTCAACCACCAGTTTTAGCTATTTAGTATACTTACACAATAAATCCGTAAACAAAGCAAATCTTGATGCCAACATGCGCGCGGAGATGTTTCGCGAATTGCAATTTGCTTCTGATAACTATTCGATTATTGAATTTATGGACCGAATGTTGATTTATGAGGAATCTCCCCGCTATATCGAAAAGTATATTCATAAACAAAATATTGAATTTCATATGTTCGATAGTACCATCAACGTAGAAGATGTTCTTGCCAATCCCCAAAATTACCGCTACCTATCCTTAAAAATCCCTTTTAAAGTGGTGGAAGGAAAAGTAGTTGCGAGTATTTATTTTGAACAATTGAAATTTGAGCGTTCGGGTGTTTCTTTTATCTTTGTTTCCGGAGACACAAAATCCGATACCCGAGCCTATCTTTTATACAATGAAAATACCAAACGCCAAAATGTAATTGTTAATTTAGTGGTTCCGGGATATAGCGATTTCTTTTTTCCGGATCAAATCAATGTGTTCTCAAAGATAAAAATGAACATTTTAATAACCAGTTTACTTGGTGTTGAGGTTCGTGGAGTAGCGGAATTGTATTTCACCAATCCGGAACAAAAAGAAGGGGATGGTTCCAACACCTACAATATCACATCCTCGAACTTTACTTTGTCATCCATGCCAATCATTAGTATTTTGCGTCGCAAAGAAACTAATAATAATTAAAGTAATAAAAGGTGAAAATATGTGGGAAAAAATAGTTGATGCATTCCTTACTATCCCTTGGTGGGAATTGTTGTTGATTTTTTGTTCGCGGATTATAGAAGTATCGATGGGAACCCTTCGCATTATCTTAATCAATAAAGGTTATCGCAAACAAGGAGTTATTTTGGCTTTCTTTGAAGTAACTATTTGGGTTTTTGTGGCATCCCGTGTTATTGGGGGAATCTCCGAACAACCGATTAAAGGAATAATTTACAGTTTAGGGTTTGCCACCGGTGTTTTTGTCGGTTCAAAAATTGAAAATTATCTGGCTTTCGGAAAAGTTTTGATTCAAACGATTACTTCAGCCGATAAGGGGTCCAAGCTTGCAGAGGAGTTGCGAAGTAATGGTTATGGAGTGACTACGATTCAAGCAAAAGGTAAGGATACCGAACGGACAGTATTAATGATATACACCAATCGCAAAGGTAAAGAACAACTCATTAAACTTATTCACGATATCGATGAAACCGCAATGATTATCAGTAATGATGTTACCACTTTGCAAGGCGGTTATATTTCCGCTACCCGCGGTTTCATTAAGTAAGGAAACTTTGTATAAAAGTTTCTTTTTTTCGTAATAAAGCAAATGATTTGGTAATAATAGCTTTGTGTGCTACAATATTCGCAATAAGGAGGAATTTAATGCAATCAAATTTTATCGATGCGATTAAATTAAGAAGAACTATTTATCATCTTAATAATCAATCGACCATTTCCGATCAACAATTGATTGATCAAATTCAAGCGATAACTCAAACTGTACCATCGCCTTTTAACATTCAAAGCGGACGGGTAGTTATTTTATTAGGTGGAAATCACCATACATTTTGGAACATCGTATTGGAAACTTTACGAAAAATTGTTCCAGAAGCAAGTTTTCCCCAAACCGAAGCCAAAATTCAATCATTTGAAGCAGGCTACGGAACCATTCTCTTTTTCGATAATACCCCAAGCGTGGAAGACTTAAAAGCCAAGTTTCCGCTTTATAAACAACATTTTGACAGTTGGGCGGATCATGCTAACGGCATGTTGCAATTTGCGATTTGGACTTATCTTGCGGAACAAAACATGGGAGCATCGCTTCAACACTATAATCCGTTAATCGACGACGAAGTAAAGAAAACTTTTAACCTTCCTCTAGAGTGGCGTTTAGTGGCTCAAATGCCATTTGGTTCTATCACCAAACCTGCCGGAGAAAAAAGTTTTCTACCTATTGAAGAACGCGTTCGTGTGTATAAATGAATAATGAAAACAGCAAAGTAAGATGGTTAATGCAGGACCATCTTTCTTTGCTTCTAAACGCTTTGCATAAAATCAGTCATTTCGCCAAAAAATACGTATGTTAAATTTGGACAAAGGAAGGATTGGTTTACGTGAGGCGTTTTTTATTTTCCGATATTGTAGATAATGTAAATCATATCAAATCGACGGTGTGTGATGATTTGTTGACAACGCGCTTTTTTTCTCCCCCCAACAACCCAAAAGAAACCTTCTGTGTGGTTTATTTACGCAATATGGTGGAAAAACAAATCGTAAATGAGGGAATTGTTTTCCCGATAATGTTGTTTTATCATAACCGCTCCTCGCATGAACCTTTAAGCGAAGTGTTGAAGGATAATATTATTGTTTCTTCACACATTAAATTGACTAATTTAATGGAGGAATTGTTTACCGGACTATTAACCGGAATGACTGTTTTGCTGTTAAATAAAAGTTCGGAATGTTTGTTAATTGAAACCAACAATCGGGTAATACGCTCTCCTCAGGAACCCGATAATGAAAAGGTGCTTCGAGGCCCGCGCGAAAGTTTTGTGGAATCGCTTGATTTCAATATTCAGTTGATTCGTCGTCGCATTGTATCCACCGATTTACATTTGGATTATCAAGTTATCGGTAAAGAAACCAAAACACGGATTTGCCTTTGTTATATGAAAAACTTGGTAAGCCCCGAGCTGGTTCCGATTGTTAAGGCAAGGCTTTCCCGAATCAATTTTGATGGAATTCTTGATACCAATATCATTAATGAAAAAATTAAAGACGCCAAATACACTCCTTTTAAAACCATCGGCGTAACGGAAAGGCCTGATGTGTTTGCAGGGAAAATTTTGGAAGGTAAAGTAGGAATAATCGCGGACGGTACTCCGGTTGCTTTATCGATGCCATATCTTTTTATTGATAATTTTTATTCACCGGACGATTATTACCTAAATGTTTATTTTGCCTCCTTTGGCCGAATCCTAAGAATGATTGGTTTTTTGGTATCAGTCTTGACTCCGGCTTTATATATTGCGATTTCTACGCATCATTGGGAAATAATTCCTTCCCCAATGGCTTTGACAATTGCGCACTCCCAACAAGATATTCCCCTTCCAACAATTTTGGAATGTATTGTGATGTTGATAATTTTCGAGCTGATTCGGGAAACGGGGTTAAGAACTCCTATCGGAATCGGACAGGCTTTAAGTATCGTGGGTGCCATTGTCATTGGTCAAGCAGCAGTTCAGGCTCGCTTAGTCAGTTCCCCGATGGTAATCGTTATTTCGCTTACCGCTATCACCGGTTTAATCAATACCAAACTAAAAGGATTGGTTATTGTAACGCGAATTTTCTTTTTAATTATGGCGTTTTTGTTGGGATTATTTGGCATGGCTTTGGGAGTTTTGCTTTTAATTGCCCATATTACCGGGCTAAAATCTTTCAATGTCAGTTATATTGCCAATTTTTGGCCGTTAACTAAGCAAAACCTTAAAGATTCCTTTACCAGGATGCCTAAAAAAAACATTTATCATCAAGGAGAACAAGAACATGGGTAAAAAAATCAGTTTAACTTTGTTAATCATGGTTGTCTGTTTTGTTTTGGCGGGGTGTTGGGATTATCAGGAAATCAAAAATGTGACGAATGTTGCGGGGGTTGCGATTGACAAAGGTGAGGAGAAGAAATTTAAATTTACTTTCGAAACAGTAGTTTTCAAACCCTCTGCGGAATTCAACATTTCCGTAAAACTTGTGGAAACCGAAGGCGATACTATTTTCGAAGGTTTGAGGAATGCGGTGTCGGTTACCGGTAAACGGTTATACATCGGCCACTGTAAAGCTATTATTTTCAGCGAAGAAGTTGCCAAGGAAGGTATCCAACAACATTTGGATTTCTTTGTGCGTGACCATGAACTACGCATGACTTTACTCGTGTTTGTCGCCAAAGGGGTTGAAGCAAAGAAAACTTTGAAAGATTCCGCCTTGATTCATCAAATTGCCTCCTATGAATTGGAACGTTTGGTGCGCAATGACGAAAAATATTCCTCTTTATCAAAAAACAAATTGCTTTATGAAGTGTTAATGGAACTCTTGGATGAAGGCATTGACCTGACTTTACCGGTTGTGGAAATCAAACAGATGGATGAAAACCAAACCTTCACAATGGAAGGCGTTTTCTATTTTAAAGATGACAAATTGGAAGGGTATATTGAACCCGATGATATCAAATTTCTTTTAATGTTTTTGGGTGAACTAAAAGGCGGGGTTTTTAATATTCCCATTCCGGAAAACTCCAATCATTATATTGTATATGAGATACAAGGCTGCCAAACCGCTTTACAATATGAAAAAGGTGAAAATCTTTTGTTAAATTTGGAGGTAAAAATCGATACTTTCATTGGCACCAACCAAATAATATATTCTAAACAATTTACAACTAAAGATTATCAACGCATGTTGGAATCTTGGCTTAAGAACAAACTGGAGGACTTTTTCGAAAAGCTCAAAAATCAAATCAAAAGCGATATCTGTGGGTTCGAAAAACTATACTTTCAAAAGCAATATAAGCAATGGCTTGAGTTATCCCAAAACAGCACGCCTTTTCTGGAACAACTTGACATCCAAGTAAAAGTAAAAGCTTCGATTAAACACTCAGGAATAGTTATACAGTAAGGATGTGGATTCGTGAAACAAGCACAAATTTCTTCTTCCAAAATAGGGATAATCCTTGCAATGCTAGTATCATGCGAAATCATGGTTACCTATGGAAATGTGAATGCCGGGCGAGATACTTGGTTTGCTTTAATCGTGACCATAATTGGATCATTGCTTTTGGTTTCTTGTTATTATTTTTTATTAATCCTTTTTCCTCAAGGTAATTTATTTTCGATAATTGAGCAAGCGTTTGGAAAAATCGTTGGCAAAGTAATCGTTTTTCTATATATTTGGTATGGTTTGCTTGTTGCTACCTGTTCTTTTTATCAATTCAATTCCTTTATCAGGATTTTATCCTTCGGCAATACCCCCTATTTGTTCATTGCTTTAATTGTTCTTTTGGCAATTTATTTTCTGCTTCGCTCAGGAATAAAAGCGATGATTCAATTATTCGTTATAATTTTTCCGCTTTTTATGGGTCTATTTATTATTTCTTTATTGCTACTTTATCCTGAATACCATTTTTTGCACCTTTTTCCATTGCTAAAGACGCCAGTAAAACAAATCGCTAAATCTTCTTTCTCCTTTTGGGCAGTATCCTTTGGGGACACCATTCTTGTCACGGGTTTAGGGATAATCATAATTCCCAAAGTAAAATATTGGAAAACATTTGGCAAAGGCATTGTTGGCGGAGGTTTGATATATTTGATAGCTATCTTGGTGCAGTTGTTTGTTTTTAATGAGTCTTTAGCCAATTTGTTAGTTTTTCCCACTAATTCAGCTATAGCCCTAATTGACGTAGCTCAGTTTATCACGCGCATTCAAGTTTTGCTTTCAAGCGTCTTTATTAATGCTATCCTGTTAAAGGTGCTGCTTGCGCTCGTGTTTGCCATCGAAGGACTAATGAAACTTTTTCCCAAAGGAAATCGAAACACCTTTATTGCTTGGGTATTATTGGTAATTCTTGGTTTATCCTATTTGCTTTTCCCGAATTTTGAATCCTTGCGTATTTTTAAAGAACGTTACATTTGGTTTAAAGTCATCTGGCAAATAGGTATTCCGTTTATTTTGTTAATTGTTGTATTTGTCAAAAAAGTCATTTTTAAAAATGCGTTTCCTGAATCTTTAAATGAAGAGGAAAATAAACCCAAAGTAATACTGCATTAATCATGGAGTCTTTTTAAAGTAAAAAACAAGTAATATCTCCAAAAAAATGGTATAATGTACATAAATAATAGAAAGAAGAGAAACAGGATATGAAAAAGACCTTTAGGATATTGTTATTGCTTTGGATAATTACTTTGACAGTCGGATGTGTTCAAACAAACCCTAATCCGAATAAACCAAAAACCGAAGCAGAAGTGATTGCAGAGGTAAATAAGAATCTCAAAGCTGTTGATCAATTAACCATCGATGTCTCCTTTGTTCCCGAAACAGACGATGAAATTGATTTCCTGAGAATTCTTACGGTCAATGACTTTCACGGGGCTTTAGCGGAGACCGATGGCGAAGCCGGAGCAGCTCGGATGGGCAAATATTTGATTGACCAACGCAATTTAAACCCTAATGAAACCATTGTGCTTTCCGCAGGCGATATGTTCCAAGGAACCGGTATTTCCAATTACCGTCGGGGACTTGATGTAATTAAGTGGATGAATGCAGTTAAATTTGATGCGATGGCAATTGGAAATCATGAATTTGACTGGGGAATTGAGGAAATCCTTAAATACCGCGATGGCGATTTAACAAATGGCGAAGCTGATTTTCCGCTTTTAGGGGCCAATATTTTTCAAAAAACCAATAAACAAATATTGCCGAATACCCAAGCCTATACAATTATCAACAAAGGCCACTTAAAAGTGGGTATTGTTGGTTATATCGGCTATGGTTTGGAAAGCGATATTGCCGTGGGAATGGTAAAAGATTATAAGTTTGAATCAATTCCTACCACGATTGCGCCAATCATCGAAGATTTGCGCAAAAACAAGGAAGTTGATATCATAATTGCTCTTGGCCACGACGGCAGTGATACCACCAACAACATGCTTGCCAACTTAACAGGATACCAAGCGGTTGATGCGATTGTAAACGGACACCATCATTTAAACAAGCCTCAAACCATTTATTCCGCTGATAATCGGGAAATTCCGATTATTCAAGCTGGTTCTTCCGGTGAATATGTAGGTGATATTACTTTAAATATTAATCCGACAACCAAAAAGGTAACCGGTGTCACATCATCCTCCGTAAGGATGAGCAGTTCCCGAACAAAACATGCCAGCATTGAAAATTACATTAATTCTTTAATCGAAGCTACTTCACCGCTCTTTTCGCGGGTAATTGGGATAGCCGGTACCGATATCACCAAATATCCGACGGTTACTTGGGCAGCCAATGCTTTAAGAGCGCATACCGAAACCGCTGTCGCCTTTATTAATTCCGGGGGTATTCGTGGCGACGCCTTCCCCATTTCCAAAGGAACTGAAGTGACAGTTGCGCATCTTTATAAAATAATGCCTTTTGACAATACCGTAAAAACCGTCACATTAACCGGAGCGCAAATTCGGGAAATATTATTCTTCGGTTTGAGTTCAAGTTCCAATTTGGTGGCAATAGGCAGTTCGGTTACCCTTAATGGGGAACCATTGGTGGATAATTATACCTATCGGGTTGCATCTATCGATTATGTATTTGACCAGCCACAATACCCATTCTTGAATGGTACCAATATTGAAGCAGACGGTTTGTTATTCCGCGATGTTTTGATAAAAGCAATTGAAAAATTGACCGAAGAAAACCAAGAATGGATACCATAAAAACGGAGGAATAATATGAACAAAGTAATACTATTCAGCGAAAGCACAATCGACATTCCGCCAGAATTAGTTGCAAAGTACCAAATAGAAATTATACCATTAATCGTCAATTTTGAAGAAGAAACCTATTTTGACGGTGTAACCATATCTCCTGATGAGTTGTACAAAAAAGTGGATGAGAAAAAAATGCTTCCGAAAACCGCTGCCCGCACTCCTTTGGATTATAAAGAACATTATTTAAAGTTTCTTAATCAAGGTTGCGATGTGGTTCATATTTCTCTGGGTTACAATTTTTCGAGCACGTATCAAAATGCTTTTTTGGCTCGCAATGAACTTGATGATGAATTAAAAGAACGGGTTTTCTTAGTCGATGGCAAAAACTTATCATCAGGAACCGCTCTTTTGTTTCTTAAAGCAGCCAAATTGCGAGACCTCGGCAAAAGCGCAAAAGAAATAGCCGAGGAGATTGAAAAGATAGTTCCAAAAGTTAAAACGCAATTTGTAGTTGAATCGCTTGAATATCTTCATAAAGGGGGCCGTTGTTCGACTTCTAAACGTTTCTTAGGAGCGATGTTTAGGATTAAACCGATGATTGTCGTTCGCGGAGGACGCATGGATGTCGGTAAATCGGTTTTTGGTTCCATGAAAAAGTCGTTGAATGAAATGTTAAAATTATTCCTGCGTGATTTTCCGAAAATCGATCCGGAGTTCGTCTTTATCACCAGTACTGCTGCCGACAAAAGTTATCGGTATTTAGAAGAAAAAATGCAAGAATTACCAGAAACCAAACAAATTAAAAATTTATTTCATACAGAAGCAGGATGTGTCATCGCCAGCCATTGTGGACAAGGCACGATAGGTATCTTGTATATAATGACCGAAGATGTTCCTGAAAATCAATTATAGTCAGTAAAGCCAAAGTACTCTTTGGCTTTTCCATTTGTGAGGTGATGACTTTGGGAAAACTGGAATTATTGGCTCCGTGCGGGTCGATTGAGGCTTTTTATTCAGCAATCGAGGCAGGAGCGGATGCAGTGTACTTGGGAGGAACAGCCTTTAATGCCAGAATGTTCGCCCAAAACATGGATTTATCAACCATTAAAGATCTAGTCAATTATGCCCATATCAGAGGTGTAAAAGTTTATGTTACCATTAATACGCTTATTTTTTCCTCAGAATGGGATAATTTAAGACAATATATCGATGAGTTATATCAAGCGGGGTGTGACGCCCTAATTGTCCAGGATTTGGGTGTCGCCCATTATGTTCGGGGTAATTATCCTGATTTTCCCCTTCATGCCTCAACCCAAATGAATATCCATACCTTGGCAGGGGTCAAAGAATTAGTACGCTTGGGATTTGAACGCGTCATATTGGCACGAGAAATTGATATCGACTTAGTAAAAGAAATGGCAAAAGAAAATATTGAAATTGAAGTCTTTGTTCATGGTGCGCTTTGCTTTTCGCATTCCGGCAATTGTTTATTAAGTTCAAGCATAGGGACAAGAAGCGGAAATCGCGGTCAATGTGCGCAACCATGCCGGAAAACTTATCAGCTTTATAAAGGAAACAGACAAATCGGCGAATATCAAGCTCTTTTATCCATGAAAGATTTAATGACGATAGAGTATATGACTGAGTTAATCCAAGCGGGAGTCACTTCCTTTAAAATTGAAGGACGCATGAAGCGCCCTGATTATGTCTTTACCGTGGTTTCAAACTATCGAAAAGTAATTGATCAAATACTCGAAAACAAACAACCGGAAGTTAACGAAACGATGCTAAAAAAACTAAGAGTTAGCTTTAACCGCGAATTCACTAAAGGATATCTGTTCGGCGAAGCTAATCACCTTTTGACCAATACCTCCAAAGTCAATCACCAAGGAATAACAATTGGGAAAGTTTTTAAGCAAACAAGGAATTCGGTGGTTGTCAGTTTAACCGATTCGCTCAGTTTACAAGACGGTATTCGGATTGTCGATGACCAGAATAGTTTCGGCTTTACCGTAACTAAAATGCTGGTAAAAGGAGAACCTGTAAAGGAAGCGAAGCAAGGCGATTTGGTTACTCTTAATGTGAATCCGGTTACCTCTATAGGAGCAACCGTTTTAAAAACTTTAGACAGGCAAATAGGGGATAGAGTCGAATCGACTAACCGTTTTATTTCTATTAGCGGGTTTTTACGCATTAAACCCGATGAATATTTATCCTTAACCGTCAGCGATGGTTTGCACAAGGTAGAAACCTTGGGACCAAAAGTAATCGAAAAAGCAAATAAAAAGCAATCGATTGAACGTTTTTTGACGCAAATTAAAAAAACCGGTGACACCCCGTTTAACTTTTCCGAAATTAAATTTGATATCGATGATGATTATTATATTTCGGTGCAAGCGTTAAATCAATTAAGACGTGATGCTTTGGATAAACTTGCGCACCTTCGAGGTAAGCAAACAAACCGAAAATACCTATCGTATTCTACCTTCAAGAAAGAAAACCAAAACCCTAACCAAAACAAAGGTCTTGAAGTTTTGGTTTCTACGGAGGAACAGTTACATATAGCCAGAAAGTTAGGAATAAAAACCATATATTATGATATCCCCAATTATTTTGATGATGATTTCTCGCAAAATATTCCAGTGTTGCAAAGGATTGGCGACGATAATGAAAACCAATACCCTATAGCCCTGATTCACAATCTATCCCAACTGTCAAAAACAGTTCAACCGATAGTTTCCCCCTATTTAAATATTGTAAATTCAGATAGTTTAGCGTTTGTAAAAAAATATGGGGTAACTAAAGCTTATTTGTCGATTGAAAACTCTTTGGAAGAAATCCAATTAATCGCAAAAACTAAACCAGATAATTTATCACTCGGTTATGTTTGTTACGGACGTTATGATACCATGATTACAAGTCATTGCCTGATTGCTAAAGCCTTGGGTTTTGACCATAAATATTGTCAAACGGGTTGTCGTATGCGATATCATCTCCAAGATGAATTCCAAAACAAAATGCCATTAATTACTACACCGGATTGCCGGGTGCGAATTTTAAGTCACAAGGTTATCAATTTGAGTGGCTATTTGGGCGATTTAAATCAAGCGGGAATTGTAAACTATTTGTTAATATTTTCTGATGAAACCGGTGAAGAAACCGAAAGGATAATTACTGGCTTTCAAAAAGTAATCAATGGAGAAATAGGATTTATTACAATCCCTCAAAGCACAATCGGCCATCTCAAGGAACGAGTGGGCTAAAAAAAAGGCCAAGCGTAAAAGCTTGGTCTTTTGTAAGTTAATCGTCGTCGCCCGCTAAACCTTCAAAACCACGTTTAATTTGGTTGACCGCTCTTTTGTTTTCTTTAAAGAAGACAAATATTAATAAGGCAAAAACCATGGTAACGAAGGAATAAGGATAGAGCAATTTCAAACCGCGGTTATTAAAGGACATGATTAATCCGACCACAATCGGAGTAACCGATTGGGCAACCATCGAGAAAGTATAGTAATAACCGGTATATTTGCCGACATTGTTTTTTGAAGACATTTCCACCATGATTGGATAGGAGTTGGCGTTAATCAAGGCCCAACCAACCCCGCAGACGGCAATCATCGCCAAGTAGAGAATAAATAGTGGAGAAGGCAAGGTAATTTCTGTTACGCTTTCCTTAAATACTCCTTGGGAGGTTAGCAGAAAGATTATTCCCAAAAAGCCTAGGATAACGAGCAATAGTCCTAACAAAATGCAATTTTTCCGGCCGATTTTAAACGACAAATTCATGGAAGCCAGAAAAGTAAGGATAGAAGAGACTGTTAAAACAATAACCACTATGCCGTTTATTTTTTCATCATTAAATATTACTTTGCAAAAGAGGCTGTTAAAGGTTTCCATCGCATTAAACGATACAAACCAAAAGAGAACAGAGAACAACAGAATAAAGATATTACGTTTGTCAACGGAACTTAACGGTTTGTTTTCTTCTATTTTTTCGTGCGTTTGGCTTAATTGTTCTCCAAGAGACATTTCTTCCTTTGTTTCTTCCACCAGTTTGTTTTCTTTAATTTTGACAAAAAGCAAAATCATGACAATGAACATCAAGATACTGCCAATTAAAAAGGCAATAAAGGCATTTCTTGGATTCCAATTTTCTTTTCCAAATTCACCAACTGGGAATACAATTGCTAGTCCCCCTGCAAATATCGCCCCTAAATACCCCGTAAAGTTAATGATTCCATTTGCTTTTGAGCGCAAGGGTTTTGGGGTAATGTCTGGCATTAAAGCAACTGCAGGATTGCGATAAATATTCATGACGATAAGGATTAATCCCATCATGACAATGACGCCCACAAGCGAATTTATAATAAACATTACCGAAATGAACGGAAACAAAATGACGCTGGCAAGCATTCCAGAGATAATGTATGGCATGCGGCGTCCCCATTTGGTTTTGGTTTTGTCAGATAAGGTGCCAAAAATTGGCAACATAAAGATCGCCAATAAGTTATCGGCAGCCATAATGACACCCACAATATAAAAGAGAGAGTTTTCCTCTTGTTGGGGGAATTTTTGAGCAAGCAAATGTTCTAAGATTATTGGACAATAATGATTGTACAATTGCCAAATCATTAAAATCGAAAAGAAGGCAAGCCCAATGTAGAAAGTTCGTTTATAATTAAGTTTCAATTCAGGGGTTTTGGAGAAGTTGTTATTCATAATTGCACCTCAACAGATTAGATTTCTTAAACATTTTACCATAAAACGCCCAGTAAAGCATGAAAAAAAGTAATAAGATAGTTTAGTTGCGAAAAATTGCGATTTTTCGTATAATTATGTTATTAGGACTGAAGGTGAATACCATGATTGATGTAGAGGCCAAAAAGGATGCCATCCTTTACGGTAAAAATATTGTAAAAACCTTTTTAATTTTAGCCTTACCGATAATGTTTAGCAGCATAATTAAAACTGCTCACGATATGGTAGACATGTATGTTGTAGCCAACATTAAAGACGCTAAACCGATTGTTGATGCGCAGGTTGCGGCGATATCTTTTACAACCCCGATAATTTCGGTTGTACAAGGTTTAGCCATGGGGTTGATGATAGCAGGTACCGCTTTAATGAGTCAAAATATTGGTGCCAAACAGTACGCCAAAGCGAAACGAATAAGCGGTCAGCTGATGTTGCTATGCGTGTTTATTGGTATCCTTTTTAATATTTTGCTTTATATTTTGGCTCCAAATATTATTAGGATGATGAATGCGGAAGAAGAATTGTTTATTTATTCCGTGCGCTATGTGCGTGTAAGATCGTTTGAATTGTCGGGTTTATTTATTTTCTTTGCTTTCCAGGCAACCAGACAATCGATGGGTGATACATTATCCCCGGTAATCTTTAATATTATTTCGATTATCATTAACATTATTCTAACCATGTTATTTGTTTTAGTTCTCGGTTTTGATTTAACCGGTGCTGCTTGGGGAACCGTAATCGGAAATATGATTATCATCCCATTTTGTATAGGGTTCTTGCGAAGGGACGATCGCCATCATATGAACCTCGATTGGGATTCGTTTAAATTGGACTCAAAAGTCTTAGGCCGAATCTTTTCGCTCGGATGGCCCGCTGCAATCAGCCAATCCTTCACCGCTCTAGGTTTTGTTATTGTGAATAGTATGATTGCAGGCTATGATCAAAGTATGTTTGCGGGTATTGGTGTGGGAAACCGCATAAATTCGCTTGTTTTGTTCCCGGCCTTTGGAATAGGCGGGGTGTTAGCCACTTTTGTGGGGCAAAACGTCGGAGCGAAAAACCCGGCCCGCGCTAAACAAGGGTTTTTCATTTCCCTGTGGATGGTTTTATCCATCACCACGGTGGGAACGCTTATACTGATTCCCTTTAGACGCTTTTTGGTTTCGGTTTTCTTGCAGGAGGAGTCGGCTATTGAGCTTGCTTCAAAGTATTTGCTCTTTTTGTTATGCAATTTGCCGCTCATGGCAATTTTCCAAAACTTTATCGGGGTTTTCCAAGGCACAGGTCGAACCGATTTGGTGTTGTTCCTTTCCACTTCGCGTCTTTGGATAATGCGCGTTCCCTCATTGTTTTTATTTCTTTATGTTTTCAATGTTGGAGATCGCAGCGTTTGGCACGCAATGATCATCGGAAATGTTGGGGCTTCGATTTTGGGATTCATTCTTTATCAGTTTGTTGATTTCAAAATGCGAAAAAAAGACCGAATTATTGGTAGAGAAGAATTAGCAGGAGAGTGATTATGGCAACCAATCATATCGTGTTGTTTGAACCGGAAATTCCCCAAAATACGGGAAATATTATGCGCACTTGCGCGGGGACAAATACCTTTTTACACTTGATTAAACCTTTGGGGTTTAAAATAGACGATGCTCATATGAAACGCTCGGCAGTCAACTATTTGCCACATGTGCATTACAAAATTTATGAAAATTGGGAAAATTTTGTTAAGCAAAATCAAGGGATTTTTTACTTCCTGACCCGTTATGGCTTAAAAACACCCCATGAAATGGACTTAAGCGAAAAAAACGGCAATTATTATTTTATTATTGGCAAAGAATCGACGGGAATTCCCAAAGATATTTTAAAAGCCAATTTGGATAAATGCATTCGTTTGCCGATTAATGATAATATTCGTTCCTTGAACATCAGCAACGTCGCCGCAATCGTCATCTTCGAAGCGCTTCGACAACAGGATTACAACGATTTAGATCGTTTTGAACCAGAAACATTAAAAGGCAAAGATTTTTTGTTAAAATGATTATAAAAAACCAAAATTAAGACATAATAACAATGTCAATGGAGGTTTTTTATGAGACAAGAAAAAAATAATCGTTCGAATCGTCAAGATCAAGAACAAGCCAAAAAGCGCAATCAGGCTACGCGCAATGCCAATCAAATGGCCAACGACCTTTTGACAACTCCGCTTGACCCTAATCATGACTACGCGCATGATATCGAATTGGGAACTTATGTTGATGCCAGGGAACGTTATGACCATCTATACGGCGAAACAGTTCCGAATGTCAATCAAGTGGAATTTGCCAAAGAGGAAGAAACCAAGAAAAAAGCAAACCAGGTAGAGTTTGCCAAGGAGCGAGAGATTCCAAAGGAATACAACGAAGTGGAATTTGGCAAAGATGAAAGCGCCATGAAACTTCAAGAACGGACCAATCTCAAGTCCGGCCGTTCCAGTGTAGCCAAACCAAATAGTCGAGCGTCAACGTCGAATAAAAAATAACTTGACCATCGATGGAGGAAATGAGGGGAACTTCGTTTCCTCTTTTTTTCACCCTTAAAGGATTTTGCCATATATTAATAATGAATTAACAAAAACCCAAAAGTAACCAATAACCTTATTTAGGCATATACATAAGTAGGATATGAATATAATATAGGTTAGGGGTTTTACAATGAATTCGATCATCAAGCGTATTGCTGGTCATTTTTTAATTAAAGGCGATGTTGTTGATGTTGACAGCCATTTCAATGGCTTGGTCAATAAGACCTTTCTTGTACGCACCCAAGACGCTAACGGTTACTACGACTATATCATTCAAAAAATCAATACGTATGTTTTTCCCAATCCTCATCGATTAATGGAAAATATTGTTCATGTTACCCGTCATATTGCCAGTAAAGAGGAACACAACCAAACCTTGCATGTAATCATGAGCTCTGAGGGCAAAACCTTGGTTGAAGACGCTAGCGGTTGCTATCGCTGTTATCATTATTTGGAAAATGCTCATAACTATCAACAACTACAGGATCTCCGCCAATTCAAAGAAGTAGGTAGAGCAATCGGAATTTTTCAGAATCACTTGCAAGATTTTCCCGTTAAACTCCTTTATGAAGTGATTCCGGATTTTCATAATACCCCCAAACGAATAAAAGCCTTAAAAAAAGCCGCGAAAGTTGGTATCAAGGAAAGGATTAAAGAAACTAAAAACGAAATTCAAAACTTTTTGGATAAAAAATCTTTTTTAAGTCGTGTTCAAACCGCTTTGGACCAAAAGGAAATTCCTCTGCGGGTGACCCATAACGACACCAAACTAAACAATGTAATGTTTGATCAATTGACAAATCGTGCGTTGTGTTTGATTGACCTTGATACGGTTATGCCTGGAAGTGTGCTTTTTGATTTTGGCGATGCTTTGCGTGTCGGGGCTTCCACAAAACCGGAAGATGACAAAGAGTTCAAACATATTGCTTTCGATATTACCCGTTTTATTGCCTTTTCAGCGGGGTATTTGTTGCAAGCGAATGAATGGTTGAGCGACAAAGAAGGAGACATGCTTTCAGAAAGTGTTTATATTATTACGATGGAATGCGGGATGCGCTTTTTAACGGATTATTTGTTGGGAGATAAATACTTTTTGACGCGGTATCCAAAACACAATTTGGTGAGGGCCAAAAACCAACTTTCCTTAGCCAACGATATTTGGCAAAAGTTAACCGTTATGCAAAAGATTGTTAAGAGTTTACGTACCCGATTTGAAGAAATCGTTATAACAAAACTTGGAAGAGATAAAGAAAATTGTAATTTATAACAAACAGTAGGGTCTTTCGTGATATAATAATTTAAAGGTGAAGGTATCATGAAAGATTTTTTATTTAAACATTATTTGGCAAATCCAACAACCAGTTTTATGAATTCGCTAAAAGAATTATTAACTTTGGCTAGCGATAAAGAAGTTATTTTGCATACTGAAGGCAATTCCCAAGCCCTTTTTCAATATTCTCTTGTCAGTCAAGAAGCCATTCATTACTATCATGCCTTTGGAAAACCAAAGTTTCCTTACCAAACTTGGTTTGATCAAATAATCGTAAACGATGATGCTTTTCACAAACTCCAATTAAGCAAACGATGCCCTTTTTTGTATCAAGACACCAGGTATTATAAACTAGTTAAATATTTTCAACAAATAGAAAAATTTGATCCTCCCCGTTTTGAATATCGGGTTAATATCGAGCATACTGCCAAAACACAAATAATAGAAATAAAGGCTCTTAATCATATTGCTTTTTTGAAGGTGGAACTAATCCTTTGCGAAAAAGAAGCTTTTATTCAAAAATACCAGATTCATCCAAATGTTGACGGTCTTTTTGGCGGTTTTTTTCTAATCCTATTGTCTTTGCTTCAAAAACAAGTATCGTTTGTTACCATTTTATTAGAAGAGAATAATGTCGATTTAACCCTTCTAAAATCCTTAGGGTTTCAAAACGAAACCTTATGGCATGTTTTGCGGGGGGGTTCAAGGTTAGAAATCCATGACCAAAAAGCCTTCGAAAATAAATTATGGGAATTAAAATCTCGAAAAATAAAACCAAAGTTATTGCTTCACAGCTGTTGCGGCCCGTGCAGCAGTGCTGTTTTAAAGAAATTGGCGAATTATTTCGAGATATCGATTTATTATTACAACCCGAATATTTTTCCGGAAGCAGAATATCATTTGCGACTTCAAGAACAAGGCAAAATAATTGAATATTTACAATTAAACATTCCTTTAATTGTCCCACCTTACAATCACCAGGAATATTTGATGAAAATCAAGGGGGTGGAAAACTTACCGGAAGGGGATAAACGGTGTTTCGCCTGTTATGCTTTGCGAATGAAAAAGGCGGCAGAATATGCAAAAAGGCATGGTTTTGACTTTTTTACAACCACTTTATCGATAAGTCCGTATAAGAATGCCAAAAAGATTAATGAAATAGGCATTGCTTTAGAAAAGCAATTCGGGATACTTTTTTTGTATTCCAATTTTAAACTAAATAACGGTTACCAACAATCGGTGGCCTTATCCAAACAATTTAAACTTTATCGCCAAGATTATTGTGGATGTGAGTTTTCTTTAAAAGAATTTCATAAAAAATCAGTTGAATAAGTGTTTGAAAAGGATATTGAACATTTATCAACTTTTTTTATTCCTTTTTCCCAAATATTTCGAAGGGCCATTAAGGCGATTCTGCTTGAAAAAAACGGCTGAATAGTGTATAATGTTTTTGTAATTAGAGGTGACTTTATGAGACGATTTTTCTTTATTTTATGTTTTCTTATCGTAGTTTTGCTTTTAGTTGGTTGCATCCCTCCGACGGAAAACCCAATCGGGAAGCAACCAACCAAGCCGTTTACTTTGCATGATCAATATTTGACCGATGGTGCGTTTTTTCAACAAAAAGAAAACCTCACTATCAGCGGGTCATCCGAAGAAGGGGTTGTAATTGTCGCAACTTTATACGATGAAAATAACCGTTTAATTGATCAAAATTACACCTATGTCATGGATTCCGGTCTGTGGAAAATCGAATTGAAGTCCCCGAGCGCCAGTTATAAAAAGTATTATTTAATTATCGATGATTCCGTCCATCAAGAGCAAATCTCCGATATTCGCTTTGGCGATGTGTGGTTGCTTGCAGGGGAGGGGTTTATCAATAATCCGCTTAGTGATGATATGGAACAAGTTTTGGAAAAGACCGCCCAGGGTTTTGTTTCGGTAGTGGGTTTCTACAAACAAGGTTTTAACGATGGCGAGTGGATAGACCCGGAAAGTTCGGAGTTTTCCAATCAAGTTAGCGCCTTTGCCTATTATTTTGCTTTGGGACTGGCGCAAAAATTGGAAATTCCGATTGCGGTAGTATTAGCTCAAGTGGAAGAATCGCATTTGGATGCCTGGGTTAGCCCCGAATTGATTTCTACAAAAAATACGGTTCGCACCTTTTCTTCTATGACCAACCGTTTTAAAGAGGAAATAACCGGAACCGAAGAAGTATACGACCAAATGGGCTTTTTGTTTGAAAGCAAAATTCGTCCGTTATTAAAAATGCGTTTTCAAGGAATTTTATGGTACCAAGGTTTAAGCGATTTGAAGGAACTAAATACCTTTGAAGTCGAAACCAAAAATCAATACTTAACTCTCTACAGTAAAACGTTAACTTATTTATTGAATGATTTTTACCGACAACTGGACGATGAAGTCGATATCTATATCATCCAAGAACCTTCTTACAATCCAAACGATTTTGAAGATGCAGATATAGTAGGATTAAGGCAAGCCCAAGCAAGGGGATCGTATTTTTATACCTATACTACGATAGTTACAACTTATGATTTGCACGATACTTCCTCTGATGATGTTTCTCTTGAAAAAGGAATGCTGGATAAAGCACAAGAAAACGAAACAATTGAACCTTTGGCACCGGTTGACATTCTACAAGTGGCAAACCGGGTGGTCCTTGCTACCCGCACCAAAACATACCATGAACGGAATAATTATTTAGCGCCAAACTACACGAATATTGTCATCAGTCCTTCTATGGTCAAGATTGCCTTTAGTTCGCCGTTACAAGAAGTTGATATTATTAATTCTTTACAATTGTTTGATGAAGACGGCGAAGAAATTACCATTTCCTATGAGATTAATCAAGAATGGTTAATTATTACTTGGTCAACCGAATCGGATGTGGCTTTAGGAAAAATCACCTATGCATGGGAATCCAATATTGTCTCCAGCAATCTATATAGTCAATACGGGGTGGCGGTTGTACCGTTCCTAATCCCCCTAGCATAAGGAAAAGTTATGAAAAGACATCAAGCACGCCTTTTATCTATCATCGCCCTCTATCAAAACGATATCAATAACGATCAAATCGGTTTTGAACAAGCGATTGAACTTGTCGAAGATTACTATGAATTGAAAGTAGAGTCCGACATTCTTTCCTTTTGTCAAGAACTATATGAGGGTACTATTAAACATTTGGATCAAATCGACGAAGTAATTAAACAGAGTCTGTTTAAATGGACTATCGACCGTTTGTCGTATGTCGATCGGGCGATAATCCGTCTTGCGACATTTGAATTGTTGTTTGCCAACACTCCCGCACCGATTGTCATCAATGAAGCCGTAGAAATAACGAAATATTTTTGCGTTGATGTGGAGGAAGCGCAAGTAAAATTCAACAATCGTTTATTGGACACGATTAAAGAAAATGCAGGAATCGGTAAATGAAAATGACAAATGAGCAATTGTTTAAAGATGTTCGCTTTTTAAGTGTTACTGCCCTTACCAGATACTTAAGTTACAAGTTCGAAATGGATGAACACTTGCAAGAAGTATATTTACAGGGGGAAATTTCCAATTTTAAACAATCGGGCAGGCACTATTATTTTTCTTTAAAAGATGAGAATGCAGAAATCAGCGCTACGATGTTTGCGTCTTATAACCAAAGTTTAAAGTTCACGCCGCGTGACGGTATGATGGTTCAGGTTGTGGGAAAAGTGCAAATCTACGAAAAGCGGGGGATTTATTCCATCAATGTTCGAAAAATGGCCGAAGCGGGTATAGGTCTGTTGTATCAACAGTTTTTAGAACTAAAAGACCAATTACAGAAAGAAGGTTTGTTTGACCCGGCCAAAAAACTTCCTTTACCGGAATACCCAAAAAGCATAGCGATAATAACTGCTTCCACCGGAGAAGCCATCAATGACATGATAACCACTTTCAGTCGCCGTTTAAGCTTTGCCAAGATAACCTTATACCCTGCCCTTGTGCAAGGAAGGGATGCACCCGCAGACTTAATCAGAGCTTTGAAAGAAGTTTATGCCAATAAAACCCATGATGTTTTGATAATCGGTCGAGGGGGCGGAAGTTTTGAAGATTTAGCTTGCTTTAACGATGAAGCGTTGGCTCGTACTTTGTTTGCTTCGCCTATTCCAACTGTTTCCGCAGTGGGACATGAGGGAGACGTCACAATTTGCGACTTTGTTGCCTCAGAACGTGCCGCTACCCCAACCGCTGCCGCTATCCTCCTTTCCAAGTCGCGTGAGGACGTGGAAAATCACGTAAAACATATGCAACAACGTTTGTTTCAAGCAACGGTTTCCGGAGTGGAGAAGAAACAAGCTGCTTGGCAAAAATTATCATCTTCTTATGGATTAGCCAATTTCTTCGATCTTTTGCAAGGAATTGTTCGCCATTATGAGGCCGTTCATCACCGATTACAAACTTCCTCGCCGCTTTATAAGATGGCGGAAACGGAAAAACATTTAACTCAGTATCGTAATCGTTTGGATATTGCCTTGAAAAATCGTTTGGATAAATTTAGCTTAAATTTAACCACCAGCACCAAGCGTTTACGCAAAGAGATAATAATCGAGCGTATTGTTAATTATCACAAACAAATTGAGGGTTTCAACCAAACCATCAAAACAAGAATATTTTCGCTACTGGATAATAACGAAAAAAGGCTTAATACCCTAATCGAAAAAACGATTATTCTAAACCCTTTGAACTTAATGAAAAAAGGCTACAGCATCGTCTACCAAAACGAAATGGTTAAAAGTTCGGTTGCGGGGCTTGATCCCCGACTTCCGATAAAGGTACGGATGATAGACGGTCATGTTGATGCCAATATTTTCAAAATCGTCAAAAACGAAAACCAAAAAAACTCTTAAGAAAAGGTTTAATTAAGTTTTCTTAACGAAAAATAAAGGAGATAAAAATCTATGAAGAATGATTTTGCCAATTTAACTTTTGAACAATTATTGACTCAACTCAGCTCTATTGTGGAAGCTTTGGAAAGCGGCACTTTGAGTTTGGAAGAATCAGTGGAAAAATACCAACAAGGCATAGCCTTAAGTGCCGAATGCAAAAAACGCTTGGATGAAGCCAAGGAAGTAGTAATCAATAAAATGACCCCTAGCGGTGAGGTACCACTCAAATAACACCCTAATTAAAAAGAAAGGCGGATAATACATGCCTAAAAAACCAATAACCCAATTGATTGATTTAGATCATTTTTCTTTGGCCACTTTAAAAACGCTGAAAAAAGACGAACTTTTATCTTTAGCTGAAGCCATAAGAAAAAGAATTCTAGAGGTTGTCAGTCAAAATGGCGGCCATTTAGCTTCCAATTTGGGGGCAGTGGAACTCACGATTGCCTTGCATCGGGTTTTTGACAGTCCGCTTGATAAAATAATTTTTGACGTTTCCCACCAAACCTATGCCCATAAAATCTTAACAGGTCGAGGGAAAGATTTTCCAAATTTACGTAAAATGAACGGATTAAGCGGATTTGCCAAAAAAAGTGAAAGCATTCACGATATTTTCGAAGCCGGACATAGTTCCACATCCCTTTCTGCCGGTCTTGGATTTGCGATTGCCAAACATCAGGACGCAAGCGACATCGGAGAAATTGTGGTTGTGGTAGGCGATGCATCTGTTGCCAATGGCTTGGCCTTTGAAGCTTTGAATTTTTTGGGTCAAAATCACCAATATAAATTGATTATCATAATCAACGATAATGAGATGAGCATATCCAAAAACATTGGCTCGCTGGGAAAAACATTCAATCGAATTCGGGTTAGAAGGCAATCGCCGAACAGGCCGAAGTTTTTGGGCCGTTTTTTGAACCGTTTTAAAATGAGCGTCAAATCATATGTTTATGACAATCAGTTTTTTTCTTCCCTGGGGTTTCAATATTTTGAAGGGATTGACGGACACAACATTGCTCAACTGGAAACCTTTTTTAAATACGCAAAAAAAGCCAAACATTCGGTAGTTTTGCACGTAAAGACGCAAAAAGGGAAAGGTTACGGGTTTGCAGAGGAAGATAATACGGGAATTTGGCACGGCGTGGGACCGTTTGATATTGCATCGGGAATCGTTAAAGGCCATCCAAACAAAAAAATGTACGGGGAAATTATTGCCGATTATTTAATGGACAAATGTCGCGAAAATCCTTTAATCACGGTCATCACCCCTGCTATGGCCTTGGGATCGGGATTGCAACAATTCAAACATCGATTTCCCAATCGTTTTATCGATGTAGGTATTGCGGAAGAAAGCGCAGTGGTTATGGCGAGTGCGATGCAGCAAGCAGGCTTAATGCCGATAGTCTTTATGTATTCGACCTTTTTGCAACGCGCCTATGATCAAATTGTCCATGATGTGGCACGGACAAAAACGCCGGTTGTTTTTTGCGTGGACAGAAGCGGCATCGTTCCCGATGACGGTGATACCCATCAAGGTATTTATGACATTGCCTTTCTATCAAGCATTCCCCATGTTACGATAGCAATGCCAATGGATCCTCAAGAAGCTGTTTCCATAATGGAGGTAGCGCTAAACCATCAAGAAGGGCCGTTCTTTTTAAGATATCCGAAGCAATCGTTTGTCGATTTGCCGCCAATGCAAGTAAAAGAAATTACCTATGGAACTTGGGATATTATTTTTCCTTTAAAACCTAAAACCGTTGTTACCTACGGACCTGATGTTTTGGGAGTTAAAGAGGCTTTAGAACAAGCCGGACTTAAGGACTCTATAGGGTTAATAAATGCCCGGTTTATCAAACCGGTGGACTATCAAATGTTGAAAACAATCGGCCAACAAAATATTCACCTTTTTGTTTATGAACAAGTGATTGAAAGTTCATCGCTGGCAACAATGATAAAAAGCGCCATGCCAGATATTTCTTTAACTTCTATCGCTTTGCCGGAAACCTTTTTAGATACCGGAAAAGTAGAAGAACTGAAAGCACTACACCATATTACATATTCGGACTTAATCAAAGTATTAAAGGAGTAAAGGCCTATGCTTTCGATGTTAACAGTACAAAATTTTGCTATTATCGACAATATCGAGATTGATTTTAAGCCGGGGTTAACCATTTTAACCGGGGAAACAGGAGCCGGTAAATCGCTCATAATTGATGCGATTGGACTCCTATTGGGCGATCGCGCATCATCCACGATGGTTCGGTCCGGATATCAAAAAGCGATAATTGAAGGAGTTTTTTCCGATTACAGCGATAAGATATCCGAATTGCTTCAAAGTTTTGGCATCGACAAAACCCCTGACCGGGAACTAACCATCCGTAAAGAAATTGCTCTTACCGGCAAAACAACGACCCGAATCAACGGTATCTTGGTTACGGTCAATGAATTAAACGCGATTGCGGGGTTGCTAGCGGATATCCATACGCAAGATGATACGAAGAAGATGTTTCAGACAATCCATTATCTTGATTTCATCGAAACGGAAGAATCTAAACAAATTTTGCGGGAATACCAAAACCTATTATCCAAATATCTTGAAGCTTTGAAACGCTACCGGAGTCTTAAAAAAAGAGCTGCGGAAGATGCCAATCAATTGGAATTCATGCGTTTTCAAGTCACTGAATTAATCAACGCCAAATTATCGGAAAACGAAGAAACGGATTTGGAACAAGAATTATACATTTTAAATAATTTTGAAAATATTTTCAAAAATTTAGCATCTATTAAAAAGCTACTTGAAGAAAATAATATTACTGGTTCGCTTTTTGAAATCGGTTCGATATTGCAAAAATTATCCAAAATCGACAATCGCTTTTCTGAACATGTCACCCAAATCGACAACGCTTATTATGAAATCGACGATTTTGCCGGATTTATTTCTTCGGAGTTATCGCATTTATCATTTGATGAAAAACGTTTGAATCAAATCAATGAACGTTTGCAATTTTTAAAGGATTTAAAACGCCGCTATCGAAAAACAATTCCGGAATTGATTGGTTTCCAAACCGAATTATCGAACCGAATCAACGAATTTGCTCAATTGGATGATTTTTTGGTGGATGCGGAAAAGGATGTTAAGATTGCTTACGATAAGTTGGTGGAAGTCGCTATTGCTTTATCAAGTAAACGCAAAGAAAATGCCCTAAAGTTAGAACAAGCGATTAAAGATACCCTTGCGGAACTATATTTGGTCCATGTGCAAATGGAAATCTGTTTTAAAGATGTTGTTTTTAGCGATATGTTTAATAGCGCTGTTTTTCATTCTCATGGAACGGATAATCTGGAAATCCTAATCAGCTTCAACGTTGGAGAACCACTTCGCGATATCACAAAAGTTGCCTCGGGCGGGGAAATGTCCCGGATTATGTTGGCTTTAAAAACGCATCTGTTGAAAAATATGAAATTAGCTACGATGATTTTTGATGAAATCGATCAAGGTGTAAGCGGTGCCGTCGCAAGCGCCATTGCCAAAAAACTAATAACCATCAGTAAAGATACTCAGGTTTTGGCAATTACTCATTTGCCGATTGTTGCATCCAGTGCTGACCATCATATTTTCATTTCCAAAAAAACCATCGGTGGTCGCACTGTCACCGTTTTGGAAGAATTAACGATGGAAAGAAGAATCCAAGAAATTGCCCAAATGCTATCCCCGGATGTACAGGATGATTCCGTTTTAGCATTAGCTAAAGACATGATCAATCATTGGAAATAAATTTGTTAAAAATTTTAAAAAAAATAAAAAAGTGTCTAAAGTACCAATATCTTTAGATACTTTTTTTTATAAAATAGGAAACAATATATTGTGTCAAAAAATAAAAAAAAATTTTTATTTTTTAATCGGACACAAAAGGAGGTATTAGATTGAAATGGTTTAGTCTAAAAAGATTGCTTTTTGTCAAAATTGCCCTCATTTTAATTTTTTTTGCAACTTTTCTATTTACCCAACCCCATTTATCCTTAAGTGCCACCAATTATACTTTGCTTCCCGGGGGCGAAACCATCGGAATCAGACTTGACACGGGTGTTTACGTAGCAGGAAAATATCAAGTGGAAACACAATCGGGAAAAATGATGCCGTGGAAAAACAGCAATATCGAACCAGGCGATCGAATCATGGTCTTTGACGGTAAACCGGTTCGTTCCAACCAAGATTTAATCAATTATTTGCAGATTTGCGAAAGAAATTCGGTAGAATTGATTATAGAAAGAAATGGGGTAGTACATACCACAATGATTATGGTTTATACTACCACAAGGCAGGAAAAATCAATTGGATTATATATTAAGGACCGGATTCTGGGGATTGGTACCTTAACCTTTATTGATCCTGCCACAAAAAAGTTTGGTGCTCTCGGTCATGGTGTTTTTGATGCCACTATATCGCTTGGTAAAGTCACAGGAACGGTACTATCCTCATCGGTGGAATCGGTTAAACGTGCCATTCCCGGCACACCTGGTGAAAAAAGAGCTGTTTTAAAAAAGGAAGAATGGGGTAAATTCTCCCTTAATAGTGTTACCGGTCTTTTTGGAATCATGCATCAACCATCAATTTTAAGCAAAAAGCCAATGGAAGTTGCAACCCAAGATGAAGTCCATCAAGGCAAGGCTTATTTTATGACAGTCATCGAGGGCGGAAGAGTTGAGAAATTTTCGCTCGAGATAATTTCGGTGAAAAGGCAAGAAGAGACGGATGTCAAAGGTATCAAAGTCAAAATAACCGATGAAAAATTAATTGAAGCGACTGGAGGAATAGTCCAGGGGATGAGCGGCAGTCCCATCATTCAGGACGGTAAAATCGTCGGCGCTATATCCCATGTAACAGTAGATAATCCGCTTGTTGGGTATGCCATTCACATTGAATGGATGCTGAAAGAACTTGCGCAAATCGACAAAATTTGACAAAAATTGATGTAACTTCGAAAAAAAACAGCAGAAATTGGCAAAAAACCCCCCGTTTTTGTCAATCATTAATAAAGGTTAACAAAATATTTTAATTATTGGTTTGCAAACAAAAATCAATAATGATAAAATTATTTTGAAATGGGGGTTTTGAGATGCAAAAATTAAGGATTATGGTAGCTGATGAAGGGCAAGATCGGATTGATGCATTTAAAGAATATTTTAAGAATCAAGAAGATGTCCAAATAATCAGTACTCACACTGACGGGACCAGTCTCTTGAATGCCTTGAGGGTTACTGAGACTGATGTCCTGCTTGTTGATTTGTTTATGCCTTACTGTGATGGAATGAAAGTAATTGAAGAGTTACGGACAAAAAAAGACCGTTACATTCAACCAAAAAGAATTGTGGTTATGACCCAATTCACTAGTAACTTTATTACTTCAAAGCTCAGTCAACTAAATGTGGATTATGTCATCATGAAACCAATTAATATGGATAATTTTTACCAATTAGTTGTAGGATTAACACAAATGGAAGACCGTTTGCCAAAACAACAATTCGAATATGACAATATCGATCTTGATTCTGAAATTACCGATATCTTGCACGAAGTTGGTGTACCCGCCCATATTAAAGGATATTTGTATTTACGTGAAGCAATCACGATGGTATATAATAATGTCGAGTTGCTGGGTTCAATAACCAAAACGCTTTATCCAGAAATTGCGCACCGTTATTACACCACCGCATCCCGGGTTGAAAGGGCAATTCGTCATGCAATTGAAGTAGCATGGGTGAGAGGAAATGTTGAAGCTATCAGTGATATTTTCAGTTACACCATAAGCTACAATAAATCCAAACCGACCAATTCGGAATTTGTGGCGATGATTTCGGATAGGTTGAGGTTAAAACATAAGAAATTAAAAAAATTACGCATGGTAGCATAAAAGTAAAAAAAGGGATTAAAGTTCTGGAAAACTTTAGTCCCTTTTAATTAGTTAAAAAGCAAAAACAATAATCCGATAAATGGAAGGAGGACAAATCCAACGAGGATGATTATTAAAATTAATTTTCCCCACCATGTTTTTGTAGGAGTGTCCCTGACGATAAATTCATTCGTTTTATCGGCTCTTGTTGTTTTTTCAATAAATTTTCTTTTTTGTTTTTTATCTTTTTTATCTTTTTTCATGGTAAACTCCTTTTAATCATTTATAATAATATCATAAGTATTAATAGTATATCATATTTTTTTAAAAAAAGGAAGTGATATCATTAAAAAAAATTGCATTATTTTCCACATAGACCTCAATTGCTTTTTTGCCAGTTGTGAGATTGCGGAAAATCCTGAGTTAAAAGGGCTTCCTTTAGTAATAGCTAATTCGCAAATCCGTCGCCACAGCATCATTCTCACCGCCAGTTATGAAGCGCGCAAGTACGGTGTGAGATCGGCGATGCCGCTTGAAGAAGCATTAAGACTATGTCCCAACCTTTATATTATCCCACCGCACATGGAATTATACCAGTCATATTCTTCCCTCTTTTTTGAGTTCTTATATACCGTTACCCCTTTGGTGGAACCAGGCAGTATTGATGAGGGTTATTTGGATGTTACGGAACGATGCGAAACGGAAAACGCTTTGGAACTTGCGGAAAGAATTCAACAAGATATTTGGAATCAACTCCATTTACCCGTCAGCATCGGCATCGGACCGAATAAATTTTTGGCAAAAATGGCTTCTGATATGAAAAAACCGATGGGAATCACGGTTTTAAGGAAAAGGGAAATTGCAGAAAAAATGTGGCCGTTGCCTATTTCTGCAATGTTTGGTGTTGGTAAAAAAACCTTTCCCTTACTGGAAATGATTGGCATTAAGACAATAGGCGATTTAGCGAATTACCAGGATATGAAAATGTTGGAAGAAACCGTAGGTCCAACTAACGCGAAAGCCTTATATGCCCATGCCCACGGCGAGGGTTCAAAAGAAATCGATTTAAACAGCCACCAAGAAGTCAGTTCTGTCAGTAATTCCCAAACTTTTGACCATGATGAATATTTGATACCCAATATGAAAATGACCTTAAAAATATTGGCCAATAGCGTGGCGAACCGTTTAGAAAAAAGGAACTTAAAGGCTTATACTTTTACGGTGCAAATCCGTTATTACGATTTTAAGACGGTATCCAAAACCAGAACGCTTGACAATCCCACTAATAACGACCATGAAATCAATCGGGTTATCAGCGCTTTGTTTGATTCACTTTACGATGGGGAAACACCCGTGCGGCTACTTGGCGTTGGGTCAAGCAAGTTAATCAAAGCCCAAGAAGAGGTCAGACAATTGTCGATTTTTGACGATTGCGATGAAGAAGAAAAGCACCATTCCGTGAATAAATTAGTAGCATCTTTACAAGAATCGTTTGGCGAAAATGTTATTAATAAGGGTTTAACCCATTCAAAAAAGCCAAAAATTCCTGATAAATAAATTAATTGGGCGACAAATTATGCAAATTATTGTATAATGTTGTTGGTGATATTATGAAAAAAGCCCAAAAACCAAAAAAGCGAATTGTTCGTTTTCGTCACCGGCTAGTCTTTAGTTTTTTTCGATTTGTCTTTTTGCCGATTTTTATTTGGCCTTATCGATATCATTATCAAAGACATCGCTTAAAGAAAGATGGACCTTATTTAATCTTAGGCAATCATACTTGCATGATTGACCCGATTTTGTTGTCCTATGCCTTTGATTTCCCGATATATTTTGTCAGTTCCGAACAGATTTTCAATTTAGGTTTTGCAACCAAAATCTTGCGCTTTTTAGTACATCCTTTAAAAAAAGCCAAGTCAGTAGCAGATATCGGTACGATTAAAGAAATCAAACAAACGTTAAAAGAAGGCGGCAGTGTCGGGATGTTTGTCGAAGGTAATGTCACTTATACCGGCGAAAACCCTCGAACACCGCGTGCCATTGGAAAATTAATCAGACATTTACAAGTGCCGGTAATTTTTTATCAGATGCGGGGATTGTATTTTACCGATCCTCGTTGGTCGGTTTATCGCAAAAAAGGGTATGCTTGGGGAGAAATAAAGCGGATTTTATTCCCTACGGAAATCGCCAAGTTAACCGATGAGGAATTAGCTCAATTGGTAATCGACGAATTATACGTTAACGCGTATGAAGTTCAAAAGAAATACCAATATCTTTATAAAGGCAAAAAACGGGCCGAAGGTTTAGAACGTTTAATTTTTGCCTGCCCTAAGTGTCATCAAATGCATGCGATAACCACCAAAGACAATGAGATTAGATGTACCGCTTGTCAGGCTCAGGGGACATATTTGGAAACGGGATTAATTGAAAGCAAAGAATTTGATGATACTTTGATTGAAATTGATCGAAAATTGAAGGACATTTTAATCAATTATTTACAAAACTTAAAAACTGATACCGTAATCAGTACCAATCCGGGTTTGCTTTGGAATTCGCTTTCAAGCCCTAAAACCAAAATCGGTTATTGCGATGCGATACTTACCAATCATGGAATCCGATTTGTCTTAAAAAATGAAGTGAAAGCCTATTCCTATGAAGAAATTCAACAAGTATCAATCCAAGGCAAACACAAAATCATTATTTATCTCAAAAACGGTGGTAGGTTATTGTTTGACGGATTGACTAAAACTAATCCAAAATCTTTTTCTCCCTATTTATATTTGTTAACGTTCCAATACTATAAATATCTTCAATCTGAAGGAGGTTTTAAGCATGAAATTACTAGCGACATTCTCGGACTTTAAAATATGGAATTCGATGTTTCAATTTGGTTTTGTATGTTTAATGTTATTGCTTGGCAATACAATAAGGAGAAAAGTGCCGTTTATTCGTCGGAGCTTGCTTCCTACGGCGGTAATCGGTGGTTTTATCGGCTTAATAATTAAAGAAATTGTCAAAAATTGGGGTATCCAAATTGACGGACAAGACATTTTATCCAACGATTTCTTTGAAATGATTACTTACCATACCATCGCCATAGGTTTTATTGCGATGGGGCTTGTAGCAGTTAAAAAGTATAAAAAAAAGCCCGAGGGTTTTAAAAGTGGTTTACTAATCGTTAGCACTTACCTAATGCAAGGTATTTTCGGCATGGCGATTACGATGCTTTTATTCCTGGGTCTTAAAGATGTCGCCCCATTCTCCGGATTATTGTTGCCGATGGGATTTGGACAAGGGCCAGGCCAAGCCAACAATATCGGTTATATGTTTGAAACAACCGGTTTATTCCCGGGCGGTCAAACCTTTGGTTTAAGTGTTTCGACTTTAGGGTTCATTTGGGGCTGTATTCCAGGGGTTTGGTATTTGAATAAACTTCAAAAGAAAAATCAATTAAAACGGGTATATGAAGATTCAGTCACTGAAAACTCTTCGACCACTGTGGAAGGTACCGGCGAAATTCCTTTAGTGGAATCGGTTGATAAATTGACAATTCAAATTGCCTTTGTCTTTTTATCCTATTTGCTCACCTTCTTGATTATTTTTGGCGTTACCTCTTTAATTAACGTTTCCAAAAACAAGTTTCTAATTGACAATGTAATTCCGCTAATTTGGGGTTTTAATTTCCTATTCGGTATTTTTACCACCATGATTGTCAAACGCGTCTTGGTACTACTCCGGAAAAAGCAGATAATGAAACGGGTTTATACGAACGATTATATGTTAAACCGGATTGCGGGGGTTGCTTTTGATATAATGATTATCAGCAGCATCATCGCCATCGATATTAGGATGCTTTACTCTTGGGAGTTAATTTTGGCACTGTTGATTATCTCTACGGTGGGTGGCGTTCTTACTTTATTGTATATTAAGTTTGCGGCTAAGAGGCTATATCCTGAATATGAACATGAGGGTATGGTCAGTATGTACGGTATGTTAACCGGAACAGCCAGTACCGGTATTGCCTTGCTCCGCGAAATAGATCCGAAGTTTGAAACACCGGCGGCAGAAAATCTTGTTACGGGTTCAGGTTCGGCAGCTTTACTTGGCGCACCGCTCTTATTGATTATTGCGGTTGCCAAAACGACAAATTTTCTGTACTTGTTTATTGCTTTAGGAATCATGGCATTCTTCTTTGCCTTATATAATTTTTTAATGTTTGGCATTAAACGTAAAGCTTAAAGCATAAGGCGACTTCGGTCGCCTTTTACTTCAGAAAAACCTAAAATGACAATTCCTCAATCGCTTTTCTTGAAATCTCGATAAATCTTTAGTATAATATATAAAAATGATTTTTCGTTGAGGAAGCTGACAACTTCGGAGAAAAACGCATAATCGATAGCGTTAACATGGTTAGAAGAGGGTAGACAATGTCTAAACTAGGGTGGCACCGCGGACCAAAAGGGGTTCGTCCCTAGATGATGGTTTTTCTTTCCTCATTTTTTCATTTAAGGAGCAAATTATGAAAGTAAACAAAATAAAAGGAACATTAGATTTTTATCAATATGACGCAAAGAAGTATCGTTATTTGCAAAGAATAGCTTCTGGCGTAGCGGAATCGTTTGGCTTTCGGGAAATGATTACCCCAATTTTTGAAGCGACCGAAGTATTTGTCCGTTCGGTGGGTGAAGGAAGCGATATTGTCAATAAAGAAATGTACACTTTTATCGACCGCGGAGATCGCAGTATTACTTTACGTCCCGAAGGAACCGCTCCGGTAACAAGGGCTTTTGTTGAAAATAAATTATATGCCATTCCGGGAATTCATAAATTTTATTATTTCGGTCCGATGTTTCGTTATGAACGGCCCCAAGCAGGCAGGCTTCGCCAATTTACCCAATTTGGCGTGGAAGCGTTTGGCGGGGAACATCCAAATTTGGACGCAGACTTAATTAATTTAAATTATCAAATCCTGCAAGCCATTGGCATAAAAAACATAAAAGTTTTGATAAATACGATTGGCAGTGGCAAGGCCCGGGAAAACTATGTAGAAGCTTTAAAACTACATTTTGAACCGCATTTATCCACATTATGCGAGGATTGCAAGCAACGATATCAAAAGAATCCACTTCGCATGTTGGATTGTAAAGTCGATTGCCATAGTCCAATTATGCAAAGTGCGCCCCTCGTCAGCAATTATCTACCGGAAGAAGACTTGAAATATTTCCAAGATGTCATGTCCGCTTTGAATTTTTTTGGCATTCCGTTCGAAAAAAGCGATCGCTTGGTGCGGGGTTTGGATTATTATACAAATACGGTATTTGAAATCGTTTATGACGACCCAAATTCCCCGCTTAATAATTTAGCTTTAAGCGCAGGGGGAAGATATAATAGCTTAACGCGCGATTTTGACGGACCGGATTACCCTGCCATCGGTTTTGCAATGGGCATTGAACGCCTTATGATGGTGATGGACGAACTGGACATAACCGTATCCGAAACTAAAGACGATACAATAACCGTTATTACCTTAGGGGAAAAGATGAAAAAGCAAGGATTGCTTTTAACCCAATACTTGCGCCTCAAAGGTAAAAGAGTCGAAATCGATTATCAAAGCCACAATTTGAAACCACAGTTTAAATTAGCCGACCGAACCGGTTCGCGTTACATTATTATAATCGGTTTGGATGAATTTGAAAACAATCAAATCAGAATAAAGGATTCTTGGGAAAAAACCGAAATACTAATTCCGGTTCCAGAATTAACAGCATTTTTTGGAATTGAAGGAGAAAAATATGCGTACCAAAAATAACAATGAATTACGTTTAACAAATGTGGGAGAAACAGTTACCTTAGTGGGATGGTGCAATAAAAAACGCGATCTTGGCGGTTTGGTTTTCCTTGATTTACGCGACCGCTACGGCATTACGCAATTAGTTATTGAACCTCATAACAAAAATTATGCCAAAGCTTTGGAGGTAAAAAACGAGTATGTTTTAAAAGCGACCGGTAAAGTCGTGGAAAGAAGCAACAAAAACCCTAATCTACCGACAGGCGATATTGAAGTCTTGGTGGATGATTTAGTGATTTTAAATACCGCGGAGAACCCTCCGTTATTAATCCAAGATCAAACCGATGCTTTGGAAGAAGTCAGAATGCGTTATCGCTATTTGGATTTACGCCGTCCAGTGATGCAAAAGAATATCATCATGCGTCACAAAGTTGCAATGTCCATCCGCAATTACCTGGATGCGCTTGATTTCATCGAAGTTGAAACACCGTTATTGGGAAAATCAACCCCCGAAGGAGCCCGAGACTTCTTGGTCCCTTCCCGGGTTTATCCGGGTTCTTTTTATGCTCTTCCGCAATCCCCGCAAATGTATAAGCAGCTTTTGATGATTGCCGGTCTTGAGAAGTACTATCAGCTCGTCAAATGTTTTCGCGATGAAGATTTACGGGCGGATCGTCAACTTGAGTTTACGCAAGTCGACATTGAAATGAGCTTTATCGATGAGGAAGATATCCAAGAAGTGGTCGAAGGAATGCTGAAACGAGTTTGGAAAGATACCCTTAATATCGATATTCCAACCCCGTTCCCAAGAATCACCTACCATGAAGCCATGAATAAATACGGTACCGATAAACCGGATACCCGTTTTGAACTCTTTTTGCAGGATATAAGTTGTTGGGCCAAAGGGTTAAACTTCCCGGTTTTTGATTCCGCTCTTAACAAAGGTGGCGTCGTCAAAGCTATTGTTGTTCCTTTCGGCGCGGAAAAATACTCCCGAAAAGAAATCGACCGCTTAACGGAAATTGCCAAAAAATACCATGCTTCCGGTCTTGCTTGGCTTAAGGTTGGCGAAAACGGTTTATCCGGATCGTTTGTTAAATATATCAATGAAGAAAATTCCCAAAAACTTAGCAACCAATTATCTTTAAAAAACCATGACTTAGTGTTGGTGGTGGCAGATAGTTGGGAAAATGCTAACTTTGCTTTAGGCGCTTTAAGACTTCAAGTTGCCAAGGAAATGAATTTAATCGATCAAAAGCAATTTAATTTCCTTTGGGTTGTCGATTGGCCGCTTTTCGAATATTCCGAAGAAGAGAAGAGGTATGTCGCTGCGCACCATCCATTTACTTCCCCAAAGGACGATCAAGTATATTTGATGCTTACCGCTCCAGAAAAAGTGTTGGCTAAAGCTTATGACGTTGTTTTAAACGGTTATGAGTTGGGAGGAGGAAGTATCCGAATTCATAATCAGGAAATCCAAAACCGGATGTTTAAAGCAATCGGCATGCTTGATGAAGAAATAGAACAACAATTCTCATTCTTTACGGACGCTTTAAAATACGGTACCCCTCCTCACGGGGGCATTGCTTTAGGGTTTGACCGGATTGCCATGTTGTTAACTTACAATACCTCTCTTAGAGAAGTAATCGCGTTCCCGAAAGCTGCCAGTGCCCGCTGCTTGATGAGCGATGCACCGTCTAGGGTATCGGAACGCCAATTGAAGGAGTTAGGAATTAAAATTGATGAATAACTATTTTGAACGCTTATTACCGATTATCGGGACAGAAGGACTAACAAAATTACAAACCTCACATGTGGTTGTAGTGGGACTGGGGGGCGTAGGCGGCGCAGCGGTGGAAGTACTCGCTCGAAGCGGCGTCGGAAAACTAACTTTAATCGATTTTGACATAGTTCAATCCTCCAATACCAATCGTCAAATAATTGCCTTAACTTCAACCCATAATCAATTAAAAACCGAAGTTTTTAAGAACCGCGTACAAGATATCAACCCTAAGGCAGAAGTAATATTAAACAGTGTCAAATTGACCACCGATAATATTGCTTCCGTCATCCCCAATGATCTCGATTATTTAATCGATGCAATTGATTCGCTTGATGCCAAATGTGCGTTAATCAAATATTGTCAAGAAAAAAATATTCCCTTTATCAGTTCGATGGGTATGGCATTAAAAACTGATTTAACGCAAATAAAAATCATCAAGATGAACCAAACAACCACAGATCCCCTTGCCCGCATGCTGCGCAACCGTTTGCGTAGCGAAGAAGTATCCCTTCATTTTTGGGTTGTTGCATCAACCGAAAAACCCCGAGAAAAACGGGAGGGAATCCTCGGTTCCTACATGCCGGTAACCTTTACTGCGGGTGTGGTGGCTGCGGATTTCGTACTTAAACAATTAACGAAATGAGGACTAAAAATGTTTTGGAAAGAAATCTTAATCTTATTGGGTGCTTTAACGCTTTTCTTCGGAACGTTTTTCCTAAACCGGCGCATAAAAGTTCCTGAAGGTACGGAAATTCCAGAGGAGTGCCTAGGATGCTCCAATCCTTTTTGTTCCGTGAAAGACGCCAAAGATAAAGAAACCGTAATAAAAGAATTACGGGAATGTTTAGAAAAGGAAAAGGAAGAGGTTGAAAATGAGTAAAGTAACGAAGGATACCAATTATCTAAGCTGGGACAATTATTTTATGGGCGTTGCCTTGCTTTCCAGCATGCGCAGTAAAGACCCTAATACCAAAGTAGGTGCCTGCATTGTCAATCAAAGCAAACGCATTATTGGCATTGGCTATAATGGACTTCCTTATGGCTGTAGCGACGACGAGTATCCTTGGGGTCGTGAAGGAAGCTTTCTGGATTCCAAGTATCCTTATGTGGTGCATGCAGAGCCGAATGCAATTCTTAATGCAACAACCACTTTAGAAGGTGCAACCCTTTATGTTACGCTTTTTCCCTGTCACGAATGCGTAAAACTAATCATTCAAAGCGGAATTAAAGAAATTGTTTATATGAGCGATAAGTATGCGGGTACGGAGTCGAGTATTGCGGGAAAACGGATGCTTGCTTCGGCTAACGTAAAGTGTCGCCAAATGGAAGAAATCAATATAACAGTAGCACAATGAAAACCTTGTTGAAAGAGTATCGCAAGTTATTATTGGTTGTTGCGCTTCCTTATTTATTTGTTGTTGTTGCATCGATAATTCGGGTTGATTACGATATTACTGCTCCCGGAGATTTAAACGAGGTAAGGGAAGTCATTTCGGTTGAAACTAATTATGACCAAAAAGGTTCCTTTAATACGGTTTCTGTTTTCACTAATGACCGGACTACCCTTTTAACTTATTTAATCGCGAAATTAAATCCTCGGATTGCTGTTGAGGAATCAATCCCTTATATTCAGCTATCGAATAAAGAAAATTATCGTTCCGGGACTATTCAGAAAAACGTCAGTATTACCAACTCATTGATTGCTGCTTACCGTTCCGCGGGCAAAGAAATTATAACTGTTTTTCAAGGCATGATCATTCATACTACTTCAGTTGACAAAGCAGATGGACTTTACATTGGCGACATTATCACCGAATGGGAAGGGAACCCCATCACCAATGGCGATACTTTAAGAAATTTGATTGCCAATACTCCTTTTGTCATGGGTAAAAGTTATCAAGCAGTTGTTTTAAGACCAAATAACGATGAACAATATGAAAAAAGAATAGTGGAAGTTACCCCTAAAAAGGCAAACGATGAAGGCAATCCCTATTTTGGTTTGTACCTATACGAATACTACACGATAACGGAAGCCAATCCCGGCTATACTCTTCATAAAACAAGGACTTTGGGCCCCAGCGGCGGTTTAATGCAAGCTTTGTCGATTTACAATGCGATTACCGCTGACGATATTACTTATGGCTTACGGGTTGCCGGAACGGGGACCATCGATTCCCATGGCAATGTCGGATCTATTGGCGGAGTCAGACAAAAAGTCATTACCGCCCATCTATCCGGGGCCGATGTTTTTTTCGTGCCTGTTATTAGAACCAATGGCGTTATTAACTTAGATGCAAGTGACAATTATGTAGAAGCCAAAGAAGCTCATGATGCTTTGGGAAGGACAAAAATGCAACTTGTTCCCGTAGAAACCTTAAATGAAGCGATTGGATGGTTGGTTGATTATGGTAAAACGAAAGATTATCAATAAAAAAAATTTGATTATTACTTTGGTAATAATCAATGTCGGTTTTCTAGGCGGTATTTTATGGGTTGTTAAAACGCTCTATGAAGAGTTTTATACCCTCTTGCCCCAAGGGTTTTATTTATGGGTGCTTTTGTTTATTCTCGTTTTGCTTTGGCTGATTTATTTATTGTTGCGACCAAAACAAATCAAAAGCAAACTATTCGAACAATTGGCATTCTTTTTGGGATTGGGATTGATTACCTGCGGTGTGTTTGTCTTAAAGCAAATTCCCCAAACTGTCGATGTTATTGTTCCTGCTCCCCCTTTTCCGGTAGAAGCCACCCTTGATATTGAAGGGGGAACCGATAATTACTATTTGACCGGGGTATATACCAAAAAGATTACTACTTTGCTGGGCAAATACTTTATTTTGTTTGATCCCCATTTTGATTTGTTAGGGGAAAGTTCGGTGGCGGATGATAAAATCGAACGGATAAAGGGTAAAATCGCCAAAGACGCAAGCATTGAAGCAGCTTTAATGGCGGCCTATCAGGAAGCCAATATCCCTTTAACCAGTACCTTTCAAGGTATGGCTGTATCGGATAAAATTGCTACTGCCAGTAACAGGATCGAAATCGGCGATATCATTATTCAAATCAATTCCCAACCCTTTAACGATGAAGCAGCTTTTTTTGCGCTTTACGAAACAGTGCGGGAAAATCTCAATCAAGATAACTTAAAGGTTAATCTTACGGTCCTTAGGGACAATGTATCGACAACGATTGAAGCTTTGTTCGTTGAATATGAGGACGGTTTTGCCCTTGGATTGGCTTTATATCCAAAATATCTGATTACCGGTTCACCAATCGCCCAACCCAAGGAACACTCATCCTTTGGTCCAAGCGGGGGTTTGATGATGAGTTTAGCGATTTACGATGCTTTGGATTTGGAATTGGATGTCAATCAATATAGTATAACCGGTACCGGAACCATCGATAAAGACGGCATAGTCGGAGAAATCGGGGGAATCAAACAAAAAGTTTTATCCGCTTCTCTTCATGGTTTTAAACATTTCTTTGTTCCCGCCGGGGGAAACAACGAAAAAGATGCTTTTGCCATGTTAAAAGAAATTAATTCTTCCATGCAAATTGTTCCGGTTAAGACATTGCAGGAAGCTATTGACTTTTTGCGAGGGTTAAATGAAAAAACTGATTAAGTTGTATCAAAAAGGTTCAAGTATCAGCGATACCTTGGAACAGTTGGAATTAAAAGGGGCGAAAGCTTGGAAGGCCTTATTATTTTCCTTCTTATTGACTATTTTAATCGCCGTTCCTTTTGTGTTGATTATTGCCTCGTGCTATTTTATCTATTCCAAAGTAATGCCGTTCTTTTGGGTTTTATCTGCCCTCACCAGCATTCTCATTTTGGTTGGTTATGGGTTATCAGCGGTCATTTACGTTAAATTATTGAGCATTTATTTCCCAGATGTCGAAGAGCTAAAAAACATTAATTATGGGGCTTATTTTCTTAAGGAAGTTCTTCAGCCCTTTAGTTTTGTCATCATTCTCGGTTATTTCGCATTTGTGTTTTTTGTTTTATAGAGGAGTGATGAATTATGATGATATTATTAGCCTATGTACTTTCCGCCGTTTTAATCTTTTTTGATCAAATAACAAAAATCTTGATTAAGAACTGGATTCCTTTGGGACAGTCCGTTACCATCATCCCGGGTTTTTTGGATTTTCATTCTACTTACAACACCGGAGCAGCATTTAGTTTTTTCTCCGGAAAATTGCAACTCCTAAGCCTAATTAGCATCTTAGCGACAATTGTTTTGGCTTATTTTATGAAAGATGTGGATTTTAGAAAGAAAAAGCTTTTCAGTTTTAGCATGGTGTTGATTTTTAGCGGCACCGTGGGCAATTTAATTGACCGCTTATTTACCGGAAAAGGCGTTTTTGATTTTATCGAAGTTACTTTTGTGGAATTTGCTATTTTTAATGTCGCAGATAGTTGCTTAACGGTGGGCGTGATTTTACTGATGGTTTATATGGTTTTCTTTGAAAGCAAAAACAAACCTAAAGCAACTGAGGTAGGAAACGATGGATAAAGTTAGAACTTTTACTGTAGCCGAAGTACAAGGTAGAATTGACAAGTTTTTGGCAAGCGTTTGTACTGATACCTCCCGGAGTGAACTAAAAAAATACTTTGAGGAAAAACTGGTTCTTGTCAATGATCAAGTCGTTAAACCAAGTTATCAAATCAAACCGAACGATGTAGTTAAGGTGATTGAAAAGCCCCTGCCCGAAAAAGAAATCAAGGAAGAAAATATCCCTTTGGATATTTTGTATGAAGACGAAGATGTGTTAGTGGTTAACAAACCAAGCGGTATGGTTGTGCACCCTGCTTTTGGACACCCTTCGGGAACCTTGGTAAATGCCTTAATGTATCATAGTGGTTCGCTTTCAAACTTAGGCGGTGTAACCCGCTCGGGAATTGTCCATCGGATTGATAAAGATACTTCCGGCCTTCTGGTCGTATGCAAAAACAATGTTGCCCATCGTCAATTAAGCGAACAGTTTAAACAAAAAACCTCAACCAGGAAATATCAGGCTATTTGTTATGGGGTAATCAACCATAATTTGGGACGTATCGATGCTCCTATCGGCCGTCATCCGACGATAAGACAAAAGATGGCGGTGGTGGAAAACGGGAAACCGTCTGTTACCCATTTTAAAGTTTTGGAACGTTTTAAAAATCATACTTTGGTTGAGCTTACCTTAGAAACGGGAAGAACTCACCAAATCCGAGTTCACATGGCCTATATCGGCCATCCCTTACTTGGCGATCCGCTCTACGGCCCGAAAAAAGTGGTTGGTGAAAAGGGGCAATTTTTGCATGCCAAAACCTTGGGCTTCATCCATCCTCGGACTAAGCAAATGATGGAATTTGATAGCGAACTTACGGAAAATTTCCAAAAAATGTTAGAAGAGCTTAAGAAAGAAGCGGAAAAATAAAAAGCTCACTATCTGCCGATTAAGGCAGACAGTGGGCTTTTACTCATTAATATTACTTTTGTGGGAATGGAAAAAATCATAAACACGTTCGGTATTGGCGAATTTCATTTTAGCTACTTTGCTTAAGGATTTAAAACCGAGTTTTTTAACCAATTCTATCGCTTGTTTATCAACCATATTGCTTGCGCCTTTCAAGAACTCTACTTTCCATTGTCGGGACATTTTTTTCAGTTCTTGCAAGAATGCGGCTCTAGCCAGGATGCTTGCGGCGGCTACCGCTATATGGGCTTTTTCGCCATTAGGAACCATTGTGATATTTTTTTCTACTTGAGGGTGGTTGTTTAAATATTGGAAATATTTTTCCTTAGGCGTAAACTCGTCAATAATAATCGCGTCATACTTTACATTATCGAGTTTCTTTAGTATACTATTAATGGCACAATTATGGAGAAACGCCTTGATGAAATTGAAATTATCTTGATTGGTTTGGTTTAAGGCATTGATTTTTTCGGGAGATAGAACCAACAAGGAGTAAGGAATTAAGTCCTTGATTTTGTAGGCAATTTCGTTTATTGCTTTATCAGTCAATAACTTGGAATCTTTTACACCCAGTTGTTTTAATTGGGGGATTTGGTTAACCGAAACGAATGTGCTACAAACCACAATCGGTCCAAAATAATCGCCTGTTCCTACTTCGTCGGAACCAATTGCCGATAAATTTTCATATAGGGATTTGACTTCCTCTTTTTCTTTGGTTGTTTTAAGTCCCCATTTTTCGGCCCAATAGGAATATTCCGATAATTCGCTGATGCCTTGAAAGAGGACCGTATTGGTTGAATAAAAAGTAATCACCGCATTCTCTGTTCGAGCACGGGCGATAATATGCGAGTTTTCTTGGTATTGCAAGAAATTGGCATAATATTCAAGCATGGCATTCATTTGTTCAGTGGTGACTTTTATGGCTCTGCTCATAGCTCCACCTCCCTTTTCTTTATATTTATTGTATCACAAAATTGCAAAAAAAGGGGGAAAAACGCGGAATTTTTTTCTCGAAATGGTTATAAACTAAAAATATCGATAAAAATCAACAGAGGTTAATTATGAAGCAAAATGAATTATATTATCAAAAATTGGAACTCACTGCCGTTTTGGAAGAATTATCGCAATTTGCGCAAATCCCGCTTGCAAGGGAAAAAGCCCGGCAATTAGAACCGCAAAATGATTTGTTTACCCTCAATCAAGAACTTGATGCAACCGATGAAGCGCTTGTTATCACTATGCGACTGGGAAGAGCGCCAATTTATATTAGCAGCGATTATTTTCGCATCGTTGATTTAGCCCAGAAAGGCGCGATTTTAGCCCCTTTGGAATTATACGAGACGGTTCGTTTATATGATACGGTCAAAGGGAATTACCGCCATTTGGCAAACTTAATCAAAGATCGCATAAATTGCCAATATTATCAAGAAATGGTAAATCAACTTACCATCAATGAAGCGTTCGATAAAAGATTGCGTCGTTCCATTGACGATACAGGTTATGTATTGGATGAGGGAAGCGACGAGTTGCGTTCGATTCGCATGAAATTGCGTCAAATGGACGGACGCATCAAAAGCAAATTGCAAGAAATCATGCGAAAAGAGCAGGATAAGCTATCGCAAGCGGTAGTTTCCTTAAAGAAAGACCGCTATTGTTTGCCGGTCAAAGCCGAATACAAAAATGTCGTCAAAGGCATGGTACACGATGTTTCTGCAAGCGGTCAAACCTACTTTATTGAACCGCTCGCCATCGCCGATTTGATGCGTCAAAAAACGGACCTGGAAAAAGCAGAAAACGATGAAATAAACCGAATATTAAAAGCTTTAACCTTGGAAACGGAAAACAACAGCGAAGATTTATCGCTATCTTTTCAAACTTTGGTGACAATCGATTTATTGTTTGCCAAAGCAAAATTAGCCCAAAAACAAGAAGCGCGTCGTCCTCAAATAAACAATCAACATCGGTTTAATTTAATCAATGCCCGTCATCCGTTGTTAAAAGTGGAACGGGTTATTCCCAACAATGTCCATTTCTACAAAAACATTCGAGGCATCATTATTACCGGTCCCAACACCGGCGGTAAAACTGTTTTGTTAAAAACTGTGGGATTGTTGGTTTTGATGGTAAAGTGCGGTTTGTTGATTCCGGCTGACCCCGAAAGCGAAATCATGGTTTACGACCAGGTTTATTGCGATATCGGCGACGACCAAAGTATTCATACCAACCTTTCGACATTCTCGTCCCATTTAACAAATATTGTGGCGATTTTAAGATTGGTTACGCCCAATTCCTTAGTGTTGTTCGACGAAATCGGCGCGGGAACCGACCCGATTGAAGGATCAAATTTGGCTTTGGCGATTTTGAAATATTTGCTTGACCGGGAAATTTCCTTTATCACCACCACTCACTATTCCGAATTAAAAGCTTTTGCTTATCGCCATCATAAAGTGATTAATGCCTCGATGGAATTTAACCAGGATACTTTGAGTCCGACTTATCGTTTGATTTTAGGGCGACCCGGGGCTTCCAATGCCTATAATATTGCCATGCGTTTGGGTTTGCCGGAGGAAATCATTGAAGAAGCTCGCAGGATGACCACCACCCAACAATCGGAAGTAAGCGTCCTCATCAATAAACTTGAACAAGAAGCCAAACGTTTGGAAGAAAATCGCGCCTCTTTGGAAATCGCCCAACATAATTACCAAAAATTAGTAAGCGAGGTCGCGAAAGAAAAAGCCGATATCGAAAGAGAACGCGAAAAAATCGTAAAAGAAGCTAATAAAGAAGCTTTGAAAATCATCGAAAATGTAAAAAAAGAGGCTTTGATGATTTTAGAGGAAGCCAAACAACTTAAAAACCGCGAAATTAAACATCACGAAATTGTCCAAATTAAGCAAAAAATCGGAGAACTCGATCAACAAACCGAAACTCCGAAACCAAAGGTGATTAACAAAAAACCTGCAGTGGGCGATTCAGTACGGATTGTGAAATATGATCAATACGGAACCGTATTGGAACAGTTAAAAACTCATCTTTGGCTGGTGCAAGTCGGCAATGCCACCCTCCAAGTTAAAACCGTAGATTTGGAAGTGATCGAATCGCCACAAGACAAAACCAAGGAAAAAGCCGAAGCGCAAAAAAGCGGAGGCGGTTTTACAAAGATGGCATCCAAAGCTACAATTTCCTTGACTTTAGATTTACGGGGAATGCGATACGAAGAAGCAAAAGAAAGATTGGACCAATATTTTGATGACTGTTTGTATTCGGGAACCCGTCAATTTACTATTATTCACGGTTTCGGTACGGGAGCTATTCGGGAACTTGTGCAATCATTCTTAAACAAAAACCCAAATGTGGATAGTTTCCGTTATGGGGGCGCCAACGAAGGCGGTATGGGGGTAACCGTAGTAATCTTGAAAAAATAAAAGAAAGCAACCGGAACTTGTTCCCGGAAATTTGCTTTCTTTTTTTTCATTTTCTTTTCTTTAAATTACCATTTGTTTTTGCCAATGTGGTTTTCAATTTCCGCTTTGGCGTTTTGTTTCAAAGTCCAAAGGGCATCTTTTGCTTTGGTGAAGAAACTGCGACAAGCAGGATCTAAGTTTATTTCAATACCTCTTTCGCATAATGGGAATAAATCGTGACAAGTGGCAATAAACTTCATTAATAAATCATTGGTTTCGTCACTGGCATAAACTTTTTTGGTGGTGGCTTCGTCTAATTGATTGAACTTTTCTTTTGGGGCGCCACATTTAGGACAAAAATCCGGCGCACTGTCGCCTTCGTGTGTGTAATTGCATACGGAACATTTAAATAACATGTTTATTTCCTCCCTTTATTTTATCTTTACTTTAATTATAACCAAAAAGGTTTCAAATTTCAAAAGAAGTGACTTTTAATCACTTATTGATAACCAATTTTTTTTCATCTTTGTGGCTCAAAAAGAGTTTTTATGATATACTTTAAGCAGAAAGTCGAGGTGCATGGGTATGCAGTTGGAGGAAAAAAGGGCCTTTGTAAAAAAATATTTAGATAAGGTCCCACAAAGCGAACTTGACCTATATCGGTTTAACTTTGCTTGTGTTTTTACAAAACATTCTGTTGCAATGGAAAATCCTTTAAAAGAATTGCCCTTGGAAGAAGTTGTTTCGATTGTGAAAGGCCTAGGGGCAAGAAGAGATGGCGATGTGCGTCGCAATGTTTACAATCATTATCAAACCTTTCAAATGGTTGCAGAAGAAGCCAAGAATAATCGCGCATTAACGATAGATTTTATTAAAGATATCCATGAATCGTTGATGGGTAGTTTCATGCAAGGGGGCTTATATCGTAACGTCGATATTCGCATTAAAGGTTCGAACCATATTCCCCCAAGTTATCTAAAAATCTACGATCGCATGGACCGATTCATGTATGATATCAACAATTTTTCCGGTTCTGATATAGAACTAGCTGCTTTTTCGCATTTGCAATTAGCGAAAATTCATCCGTTTTTGGATGGCAACGGCCGAACCGCTCGCCTGGTGTTGAATTTCCAATTGATGAAAAAGGGATATTTGCCGGTGAGTATTCTGGTTAAAAAACAAAAACAGTATTTTAATGCGCTTGAAGAATATAAAGTAAATAAGAATATGCAATTCTTTGTTGATTTAATTAGCGAATTATTAGAAAAAGAATACGATCGCTTAATCTTTTTAATCAAGAAATTTGTCCCTGACGCTTCATAAAAGCGTCTTTTTTTATCCAAAAGGAAAAAAATCGGGAATTGTATTTAGAAAGGCAACAAAATAATACTGTTAAAAGTATTATGTTAGTAACTATTATGATTGTGTTGTAAGCAGAAATTAAATGATGGTGTTTAAGTAAGACCCCAACGCTAACGAAAAAAAACGTTCAATGTTTTGGCGATCTGTCTTAGATAAATGGTTAAAGAATTTTCTAGTTGTAATAGGTTGATTAGTATTTATACTTGTGATATAATTTTGATGTTCCATAAGTTTCTCCATTTCTTTTGGTT
>DUPC01000052.1 GCA_012838545.1 Acholeplasmataceae bacterium | reverse complement strand
GTTTTTTCAACTAAACAAAATGTTTACCCGATTCAACTTCGTGTTTCTTTACTTTTATCAACAAATTGTTTATCATTAAACTGTCGAATTTAAAACAAGGAGGAAGATAATATGATTGGCGACAATATCAAAAGATTAAGAATGGAAAAGGGTATGACCCAAAAGGAACTAGCGGATAAGCTGTTCGTTACCGCACAAGCGGTATCACGATGGGAAAATGGCGAAGTTGAACCTTCGGTTTCCACGGTAGCGGAAATGACGCGAATTTTCAATGTTCCGGGAGACGTTATCTTAGGTATTGAGGGTTTTAACAGTCAAACCGAAACCGTGGTGGAAACCAAATACGTCTACCAAGAGCAGGTAAAACCGGTATTGGGGATTTGCGGTAGTTGTCATAATCCCATTTACGAAAAAGAGAAGATTGGCAGCCAATCGCGAGGTAATTTGTACTGTAAGGACTGTGTTGATAAAAGGGATGAAACAGAAAAGCAAAATACAATTGCCAAGGCGATTAGAAGAAGAAAATTATCCTTTTTTCTTGGGGGGTTATTTCTTGCCATTGCTTTAATAGTGGGAATTTCTAATACTGTCGAAACCCATAGCGTTATCGGGGTTCTCGAGGGTTTATTGGTAGGAGTAATAGGTTTCTGTTATATTTCCTGTTGCCTATTAGGCAATAATTTTATCGGAGAAATGACCTTGACAATATTTTCGTGGGGTTTTGTCAAGATGCCTGGGGTTATTTTCACATTGGATTTAGACGGCATTGTTTGGCTGTTGACCGTAAAACTTTTGTTTTGGATTTTGGGATTTGCTTTAGCGATTTTTTTCTTGGGTTTAGGTATTGTTTTAGGGGGAATCCTATCAATTTTTGTTTATCCGTTTGCTTTAAAGAAAAACCTTAAGCACCCTGAATTATCCGATTTTAATCTATAACAAAAAAAGCCTAGGGTTGATTCCTAGGTTTTTATTTTTGGTTTGTTTTGATAATTTAATAACATTTTTCGAATTTATCAGGTTATTTAATTTATTGGCTTAAGGGGTAAAATGTGGTATACTTATTAAAGAAGATTAATTTTTAGATAAACGCCGAAGGGCGATTTTGACAAGTTCTCCTGTTGTAGTTTGGTCATCCAAGGATAAGTCTTTTGTCGCTGCCCGTATTTCGGTTGTTTTGTATCCCAAAGCTTTTAAAGCAGATTCAACATCCGCTAATCGCGGACTGACCGGACCTTGTGAGTCATCAAATCTTAATTTGCCTTTTAAATCAAGAATGATTTGTTGGCTGATTTTTTGACCAATTCCCGGAAAAGCGTTGAAGTAACGCGGATTCCCGGCTTCAATTGCCTTAACGAGTTCTTCGGGTGTACTGCTGGCAAGGATGGCAAGCGCCCCTTTGGGACCCAAACCTTTGACGTTTATGAGACGAAGGAAGATGTTTCGTTCTTCCGGGGTTGCAAATCCGAATAATTCAATTGATTCCTCGCGAACGTGTTGATATAAATGTAAGGTGATTTTGCTGCCTATGGTAAATTGGTAAGGATTGGGAACGCGCACCATATAACCGATGTCATAACATTCAATAGTGATGTCGGTTCCGGATATTTGTGTGATTTCACCTTTGATATAACGATACATATTAACACCTCTGTTATCAATTATATCATATTCCCTGATAAAAGTAAGTCGAAACAATCATAATAAAAGAAAGGACTTTTTATAATGATGGATCAAAAGTTATTAAATCAACAAGCTATAGAAGGAGACGAAGTGGAACAGACTTTAAGGCCCAAATGGCTTAGCGAGTATGTGGGACAGACGGCCTTGAAAGAAATGTTAACCATTTACATCTCCACCGCAAAACAACGCAAAGAAAGTCTTGACCATGTGCTTTTATATGGCCCTCCGGGTCTGGGCAAAACGACTTTAGCTTATATTATTGCCAGCGAAATGGGTACCAATATCAAAGTAACCACGGGTCCGGCTTTAACCAGACCGGGCGATCTTGCTGCAATCTTATCAAGCTTGGATGCCGGAGATGTGCTTTTTATCGACGAAATCCATCGGCTTCCCAAAATTGTGGAAGAAATGCTTTATTCCGCAATGGAAGATTATGTGATTGATATTATTTACGGGAAAGATTCCAGTGCGCAAACTTTGCGAATTGAACTTCCCCCTTTTACCCTTGTAGGGGCAACGACCCGTTTTGGTGACCTTACTTCACCCCTGCGGGACCGCTTCGGCATCGTACATCAATTGAATTACTACAGCGTTTTGGAACTAAGGCAAATTATCAACCGTACAGCGCGTATTTTTAATTTCCCGATTAATGATGATGCCAGTTTTGAGCTTGCCAGACGTTCAAGAGGAACCCCGCGAATTGCCAATCGGTTGTTTCGGCGCATCCGCGATTTTGCGCAATATCACCAAGAGGATAGCATTTCTTTCGCGATGACCGAATATGCGCTTGATAAACTCAATATTGATAAAGCGGGTTTGGATCAAACGGACCGCCAATATTTGCTTTGTTTAATCGAACGCTTCCATGGCGGACCGGTCGGACTCGATGCTTTATCGGCCACGATTTCCGAAGAAACGGTAACATTGGAAGATGTCAACGAACCGTATCTTTTACAAGAAGGCTTTATTCTCCGCACCCCTCGAGGTAGAGTCGCAACCGAAAAAGCCTATAATCATTTAGGTATCACACGGGGAGGATTGCTATGAGAGTTGATGAATTTGATTATTATCTTCCCCCGCACTTAATTGCGCAAACACCGCTTGACAAAAGAAGCGATTCGCGTTTAATGGTGGTAAAGCGCCGAACGGGGGAATTTCAACATAAATACTTCTACCAAATAGGAGAATTGTTAACCGAAAACGATTTGTTGGTAATCAATGACACCAAAGTTTATCCTTCCAGACTTTATGGCGAAAAGACAGACACCAAGGCGAAAGTTGAAGTGCTTTTGCTTAAAGAAATTAAAAAAGATACTTGGGAAGCTTTAACCAAACCCGCCAAACGCATCAAAAAAGGAACCGTTATTTCCTTTGGGAACGGCCTTTTAAATGCCACATGTTTAGAAGAAAAGGAAGAAGGCATCAGGGTTTTTGCACTTGCTTACCAAGGGATTTTAGTGGAAATATTGGAAAAAATCGGTACTATGCCGTTACCTCCCTATATCCGAAAAACCTTAAACGACCAATCACGTTATCAAACGGTTTACGCTCATGAGTACGGCAGCGCTGCGGCTCCTACCGCCGGTCTACATTTTACCCAAGAAATTTTGGCAGGTTTAAAGGCCAAGGGAGTGACGATTTGCTATGTCACTTTGCATGTCGGACTAGGAACATTTCGCCCGGTAACAAGCGATTTTGTAGAAGAACATCACATGCATTCGGAATATTTTTACATGCCCGAAGAGACCGCTCGAATCCTAAATGAAGCCAAAAAACAAGGTAAACGGATTGTAAGCGTCGGTACAACTTCTACCAGAACGCTCGAAACTATCATGCAAAAGTACGGTAAGTTTGTGGCATGTAGCGGGGAAACGGATATTTATATTTATCCGCCTTATGAGTTTAAAGCTGTTGACGCTTTAATGACAAACTTTCATTTGCCTAAATCGACTCTATTAATGCTTGTTTCAGCTTTTGCCACCAAAGAAATAATGTTAAACGCCTATAAAAACGCCATCGCGAACGAATACCGATTCTTTTCGTTTGGCGATTGCATGTTAATTGAATAATAAACCACCAATGGGTTCTAAGTCCATTATAATTGCAAGGGAAGCGAAAATTTGGTATAATTAATCAAAAGGGGAATATATGGATAATAGTTTAGCGATTTATTTATTTCATCAAGGAACCAACTATTTCAGTTATCGATTTATGGGAGCGCAGTACACTCCCCAAGCCACCACTTTCCGAGTTTGGGCACCCAACGCTCAGGCAGTTCATGTAGTGGGCGATTTCAATGAGTGGAATCTTTTCTCCCATCAAATGCTACGCATCACCAAGGAAGGTCTGTGGGAAATAACTATTCCCGAGGTGTCGGAATACGCTCATTATCAATATGCGATTTTAACCAAAAACAAGAAGTGGATTTATAAATCCGATCCATTTGCCTATCACTCGGAACTTAGGCCCAAAGTAGCTTCCAAAGTCTATAATTTGGATAATTACCGATTCCAAGATGACGAATGGATGGAAAAGCGAAAAACTATTTCGCACCTCCAAAAACCGATGAATATTTATGAAGTTCATTTAGGTTCTTGGCGCAGGTATGCGGATGGAAATGTTTTTGATTATCGCAAACTCGGATATGAATTAAGTAAGTATGCCAAAGAAATGGGCTACACCCATTTGGAAATTATGCCGGTTTTTGAATATCCTTTGGATGAATCGTGGGGTTATCAAGTCACGGGCTTTTTTTCACTTACTTCCCGTTATGGTACTCCTGCCGATTTTAAAGCTTTTGTTGACATCTGCCATCAGGCTGGAATCGGCGTCATTGTCGATTGGGTTCCGGGACATTTTGGAAAAGATGCCCATGGACTGATTGAGTTTGACGGTTCTTACCTGTATGAGCATCTTGACCCAACCAGACGCGAACACCAAAGTTGGGGCACCCGCTGTTTCGATTACGGACGCCCGGAAATTCAAAGTTTTTTGGTTTCCAGCGCCATGTATTTATTGGAAGAATGCCATGTCGACGGGTTGAGGGTGGATGCGGTGGCGTCGATGCTATACTTAGACTTTGATCGTACCGAGTGGCACCCCAACAGTTTGGGAACCAACATCAATTTGGAAGCTTTAGCCTTTATCAAAAAACTGAATCAAGTCGTTCATGAATATTATCCCGGTGTGTTGACGATAGCGGAAGAGTCAACGACTTTTCCGGATATTACAAAACCGGTTCAAGATGGCGGCTTAGGCTTTGACTTTAAATGGAATATGGGTTGGATGAACGATACCTTAACGTATTTTTCCCATGATCCAATCTATCGTAAAGCATTGCATCATAAAATAACTTTTCAAATGACTTATATTTTTTCCGAAAATTTTATTTTGGCTTTATCGCATGACGAAGTGGTCCATGGCAAAAAATCGCTTTTAAATAAAATGCCTGGCAGTTACGAAGACAAGTTTTTTGGCATAAGAGCTTACTTGGCTTATATGATGAGCCATCCCGGAAAGAAACTGACATTCATGGGTTATGAGTTCGGTCAGTTTATCGAATGGAATGAACGTCAAGAACTTGACTGGTTGCTTTTGCAATATGAAAACCATCAAGGTTTACATACTTATGTTAAATATTTGAATCACTTATATTTGCAATATCCGGCTTTGCACGAAAACGATACTTCTTGGGACGGTTTTCGTTGGATTAATTCTGATGATGCAGACCATAATGTTTTTTCTTATTTACGCTTAAGCCCAAGACATGACGATATCTTGGTAATTTGCAATTTCTCTGGCATCGGTTGGCCAGGCTATGAGGTTAATATTGATAACGGTCAATACGAACTAATCCTAGCAACCAGAGAATTCGATGCCATTCCTAAAAAAGTTAAAATCCAAAACAACCGAATGAAACTTGATTTGCCACCACTTTGTGGAATATATTATAGGAAGGTAAAAAGGAAAGATGTATAACAAAAAGAAATGTATTGCGATGTTGCTTGCGGGAGGGCAAGGCAGCCGATTAAAAGCTTTGACCACAACCATCGCCAAACCCGCTGTTCCTTTCGGAGCCAAATATCGCATAATTGATTTTACGCTCTCAAATTGTACCAATTCGAATATCGATACCGTGGGAGTTTTAACCCAATATCAACCGCTCCTTTTGAATGAGTACATCGGCAATGGTTTGCCTTGGGACTTAGATCGAAATTTTGGCGGTGTGCACATTTTGCCGCCTTATCAAGCCAAAAACCGGACCGATTGGTACAAAGGTACTGCCAACGCGATTTACCAAAACCTTCATTTTATTGAACGTTACGATCCCGAATATGTGTTGATTCTTTCCGGAGACCATATTTATAAGATGGATTATTCGGAAATGCTTCAATATCATATTGAGAAGGATGCTGATTGCACCATCGCGACTTTGGAAGTCAGTTTGGATGAAGCCAGCCGTTTTGGCATCATGAATACCGATGATAATAATATCATCTATGAGTTCGAAGAAAAACCCGCTAAACCTAAGTCGACGAAAGCATCGATGGGTATTTATATTTTTAAAACCGAAAAATTGGCTTGTTACTTAAAGAAAGACGAAGCCACCGAAGGTTCGCAAAAAGATTTCGGCAAAAACATTATTCCAACGATGCTGGCTTGTGGCGAAAAGATGGTTGCATTTCCATTCAAAGGTTATTGGAAAGACGTAGGAACTATTGAAAGTCTTTGGAGCGCCAATATGGATTTGATTGGCGATGATCCGAAATTCGACATTTACGACCCCTATTGGCGGATTCATTCCCGGAATATCGGCATACAACCCCATTTCATTGGCGAACATGCTCAGGTTGTTAATTCGCTCGTTTCTGGGGGCGCAACCATCGAAGGAACCGTAATCAACAGTGTTATCGGTCCCCGCGTCAAAATTGAAAAAGGCGCTTATGTCAAAGACAGCGTAATCTTTTCCAATAGTGTTATTCACGAAGGTGCCAAAGTCTTCTACAGCATAATCGACGAAGAAGTTCACATTGAAAAAGGCGCAACCATCGGAGCTGTAAAAGCCGAATCGGTGGGAATTGCCGTAGTTGGACGCCATGTGGTAATCAAGGAAAAAGCAATTATTCCCGCCGGCGCCAATATCGAAGAACCTGATCAAAACTCTCGGAAAGGAAATAAATGTTCATGCGAGCTCTAGGAATTATTTTTTCAGATCTACATACCGATACGGTTGATGAATTAACCCGGTATCGTACGCTTGCTTCGGTTCCTTTTGGGGGAAGATACCGGTTAGTTGATTTTGCTTTGTCCAATATGGTGAATTCCGGGATTACCCGGGTTGGCATTATTGCCAAACGCAATTATCAATCCTTGATGGACCACATCGGTTCCGGTAAAGACTGGGACTTATCGCGTCGCAACGGCGGAGTTACCATTTTTCCGCCCTTTGGCAATCACAGAAGCGACAGTTTATATGCCAATCGTTTGGAAGCGATAAAAGGTCTGATGGGCTTTATTGCCAAAGCAAACGAAGAATATGTTCTGATGATTGATTGCGACAGCGTAAATGTCATCGACTATCATAAAGTAATCCAAGAACATGAGGAAAGGAATGCGGATATCACAGTAGTTTACCGGAAAGCAGAGGTTACACCGGATTTGCATCCTCATATGAGTTTAACAATCAACGAAGCTGGCCGCGTAACTGCCGCCGCTTTAACGAGCGACTCGGGAACCACCGCTAACATGTCGGTCAATGCCTGGGTTATCAAACGCAAGTTGTTGTACAATTTAATCGATGAAGCCTTAGCTCATGGCGCAAGCAACTTTGAACGCGATATCATTCTTCATAATATTCCGTTCTTGCGCATTTGCGCTTCGGAATATGAGGGACCATACTTACACATCAGTTCTTTGGCAAATTATTTTGCCAACAACATGAAACTCCTAAATCCGGAAATCCGGGCGCAAATATTTGAACAAAAAAATCAAGCGATTTATACAAAAGTTCGCGATTCCGCACCAACCAAATACGGAAAAGACGCGGTGGTGGAAAGATGTTATATTGCGGATGGATGCGTGATTGAAGGAACGGTACGCAACAGCATCCTCTTTAGAGGAGTTAAAATCGGCAAAAACACGGTTGTGGAAAATTCTATCTTAATGCAGGATACGATTACCGGCGAACATGTTTATTTGAATTGTGTGATTGCCGATAAAAATGTCACCATTCGCGACCGCCGCAATTTGTCCGGATGTGAAACCATTCCTTATTATTTAGGAAAAAATGTCATGGTCTAAGGAGGTAATATGGAAGATAAAAAAATTGTTTTTATAGCTTCTGAGTGTCAACCTTTCTTTGCATCGGGTGGGTTGGGCGATGTCATTGGCTCGCTCCCTCAAAAGATTGCCAGCGCCAGCGAAGCGAGTGTAAGCGTACTCTTACCGCTTTATTCTAAAATTAATCCCGTTTGGCGCAACAAGCTCCTCTATGTGGGACAAATGACGGTTCAACTTGCTTGGCGCAAACAGTATTGCGGCATATTCAAATACGAATCCAAAGGCGTAACTTATTATTTTTTAGATAACGAATATTATTTCAAACGGTCCAATTTTTATGGCTATTTTGATGACGGTGAACGCTTTGCCTTCTTTGCCAAAGCAAGTCTTGATGCCATTTTATTCTTGGAATTAAAACCGAATATTGTCCATTGTCATGATTGGCAAACTGGTTTGGTACCGGTATATCGAAGAACCCATTATGGGGATAATCCGGTTTTTACCCGCACAAAGTTTGTCTTCACTATTCATAACATTGAGTACCAAGGCATTTTCTCAAATGATTTGGATGTTTTGGAAGATACTTTTGGCATTTCACACTTTGACAGCCATTTGCTTGAGTATAAAGGCTCAAGCAATATTATGAAAGGTGCAATGGAAACATCGCATATCGTGACAACGGTTAGCCCGACCTATGCCAAAGAAATCTTATCGCCTGAATATGCTCATGGTTTAGAACATGAAGTTGAACGGGTTAAACATAAGTTGGTGGGCATCTTAAACGGTATTGACAAACACTTCTATAGTCCATCCAAAGATCGGGCCTTGTTTGTGAATTATAATCAAAAAAGCGTAGAAAATAAGGTAGAAAATAAAGTTGAATTGCAAAAAATGCTGAATTTGCCGGTTGATAAAACTATACCTTTAATCGGCATGGTATCCAGACTTGTATCCCATAAAGGTTTAGATCTTGTTAAAGGCATGATGGAAGAATTACTGGTGGAAAAAGTCCAAATAGTCATGCTGGGAACAGGCGACATTCATTTTGAAGGATATTTCAAGGACTTAGAAAACAAGTTCGGTTCGAAATTGCGCGTTATCATTGCTTATAATCCAGATTTGTCGCGCAAGATTTATGGCGCCAGCGATATCTTCTTAATGCCATCGAAATCCGAACCGTGCGGTTTGGCCCAAATGATAGCTTCGCGTTACGGAACGGTTCCGATTGTGCGCGAAACCGGCGGATTAGCCGACAGCATTAAAGATTTTAACCTTGAAAACGGAAACGGATATACTTTTGCAGAATACAGTCCAAGCGCGCTCCTATCAACCGTAAAACGCGCTTTGAGTGATTATCAAGACCAAGATGGTTGGATGAAAAAAGTCAAAACAGTTATGGAGGTTGATTTCGGTTGGACGAAATCCGCCAAAGAATATCTTAAAATGTATGAGCAAGTTTTAAAACAATAAAAAATAAAGTAACTAGAAATGAAGGAGAACCAATGACAGAAAATAATATTAAAAAAAACGTCGAGGATAAATTAGCCCATTATTTTGGCGTTTTGCCGACAGAGGCTACTTTGGAACAAATGTATAAAGCAGTCAGTTTATCGGTCCTCGATTTGCTGATGGAAAGAAAGAAACAATTTAATCGCAAGGTAAAGGCAAATAAAGCTAAACGGGTTTATTATTTGTGCATGGAGTTTTTAGTCGGGCGTTCTCTGAAGACTAATTTATATAATTTGGGAATTGCTGAAGCCTACCAAAATGCCCTAAATAGTTTTGGGTTTTCTCTTGAAGACCTCTATGAACAAGAACCGGATGCCGGACTAGGCAACGGGGGATTGGGTAGACTCGCTGCTTGCTTCATGGATTCCCTGGCCAGTTTGCAATATCCGGCCACTGGTTTTTCGATTCGTTATGAATTCGGTTTATTCAAACAAAAAATGGTTGACGGTTGGCAAACGGAAGTTCCCGATGTTTGGCTTCCTGGCGGCGAGGTGTGGTTAATTCCGCGCAGCGACCGAATCAAAACCGTTAAGTTTAACGGTTGGGTAAACGAACGCTTTGAAGAAGGGCATATGCGCGTCGAATACCAGGACTATAACGAAGTGGAAGCGGTCCCGTATGATCTGTTGATATCCGGAGGAGACTCGGAAGGCATTTCGACCTTACGTTTATGGCGAGCACGGAGTTTGGCTAAATTTGATATGAAGTCTTTTTCTGAAGGCGATTACCTTAAAGCTTTACAAGCCAGCCATGAGGCGGAATTGATATCCAAAGTGCTTTATCCGTCTGACGACCATTCTCAAGGAAAAAGTTTGCGTCTAAAACAACAGTATTTCTTAGTCAGCGCTTCAATTCAGGATATCATCGCGGATCATTTAAAGCGTTATCAAGATTTGCGTACCTTGAGTCAATATGCGATAATCCATATCAATGATACGCACCCCGCGCTTTGCATCCCAGAACTGATGCGCATTTTAATGGACGATTATCGGTTCAGTTGGGAAGATGCTTGGCATATGGTCACCAGCACGGTGGCTTATACCAATCACACCGTAATGGCGGAAGCCCTTGAGGTGTGGGATGAGAACTTGTTTGCCCAAGAACTGCCAAGGATATACCAAATAATCAAGGAAATCAATCAACGCTATTCCCATATGCTTTGGGAAAAATTCCCTGGCGATTGGAACAAAATCAACCGAATGGCGATTATTGCCAATCATCAAATTCGGATGGCAAATTTAAGCGTAGTCGGCAGTTTTTCGGTAAACGGCGTATCGGCTTTACATAGCGATATCATTAAAAGGACGCTGTTTAACGATTACTATCAACTGACACCGGAAAAGTTCACTAATGTAACAAACGGAATCGCCCACCGGCGGTGGCTCAATCAATCCAATCCGTTGCTTGCAGAGTTGCTCGATGAAACCATCGGACACGGTTATTATCATGATGCCAGCGAACTAAAGAAGTTCCGCGCTTTTGAAAATGACCTTGAGGTATTAAAGCGCTTAAAGGAAATCAAGTACCAAAACAAAGTTGCTTTTTCGGACTATGTTTTCCAAAAGCAAGGCATTCGTTTGGATCCGGAAACCCGCTTTGACGTGCAAGTGAAGAGACTTCACGAATATAAGAGGCAACTATTGAATGTCTTAAAGATTATCAACATATATAATCAATTAAAAGAAAATCCGGACCTTAACCTAACCCCGCAAACCTTCATTTTTGGAGCCAAAGCGGCACCGGGTTATTATGTTGCCAAAGAGATTATTCAATTAATAAGTTTCTTAAGCAAGGAAATCAATCAGCATCCGGAAATTAGAAAGAAACTCAATGTGGTCTTCTTGGAAGATTATAATGTAACAATGGCGGAAAAATTGATGCCTGCGAGTGAAATCAGCCAACAAATCTCGCTTGCCGGAAAAGAAGCAAGCGGCACCGGCAATATGAAATTCATGATTAACGGTGCGGTTACGATTGGTACGATGGACGGCGCCAATGTGGAAATTTGCGATGCGGTGGGAGACGATAATATCTTTATTTTCGGTTTAACTGCTCCAGAAGTCAACGACTTATGGAAAGCCGGTTACAATTCCACTTTTTATTACAACAATAACCGGGAAATCCGCGAGGTTATAGGTGCACTCAAGAAAGGATTTTCTGGCAAGAGTTTCGAGAACATAGCAAATTATTTACTCACCCACTGGGGAGTAGCTGACCAATATATGTGTCTTGCGGACTTCGATAGTTACATGAAAGCCCATCAATTGATGGACCAAGTATATCAAGACGAAGTACGCTTCAACCAAATGTCGTTAATCAATATCAGTGAAGCGGGACGGTTTGCAGCCGACCGCAGCATTGAGGATTATGTCAAACGCATTTGGCATTTAACCAAAGTAAAATAAAAAGAAAACAATAAAATGTTAATGTGTAGTGAATGAAGGAGATAATGATGGAAGAAAAAAGAATCAAAATAGGCGTTCTGACTTCAGGGGGCGATGCCCCTGGCATGAATGCAGCTATCCGTGCAATTGTTCGCGCCGGAGACTATCTTGGTGCGGAAATCTACGGAATCAAAGATGGTTACAAAGGAATGTTTGAAGCAGGAAAATATATTTTCCGAATGACTCGCAATTCCGTGACCGATATCATTACTCGCGGGGGAACCGTATTAGGTACTGCTAGAATGAAAGAATTCGTGAAAGACGAAAACCGGTTAATTGCCATCAATAATTTGAAACAACTGGGTATAAATTTTCTGATTACGATTGGCGGCGACGGAACTTACCAAGGCGCCAAACGTTTAACCGAACTCGGTATGCCATGCATCGCCCTACCTGGCACAATCGATAACGATATTGCATCAACCGATTTTACAATCGGTTTTGATACTGCCCTTAACACTGCGCTTGATGCGTGCGATAAATTGCGCGATACCTCAAATGCTCATCAACGCTGCTCGATTATCGAAGTTATGGGACGTTACTGTGGCGATATTGCGCTGGCGGTTGGGGTTGCGGCTGGAGCCGAAGTAGTCGTTTACAGCAAAGAAACCTTTTACCTTGAAGCTATTTTGGCAGAAGCCAAATCTTGGAAAGTCCAAAACAAACGCCACGCTTTGGTAGTTGTGGCTGAACATGTTACCGATGTTCATGAATTGGCTCAGGAAATCGAAGAGAAATCCGGTTTCTCTTGTCGAGCAACCATTCTTGGCCATATTCAAAGAGGAGGTTCGCCAACAGCCCAAGACCGAATCCTCGCTTCCCGGATGGGACATGCAGCGGTTTTGGCAGCGCTTGGCGGTCGGGGCGGTATCGCTATAGCAATCAGAAACAACGAAATAATCGAAATTCCTTTAGCTGAAGCATTAACAGTAAAGAAAAATATGTTCAAAAACTTTGATGAGCTGATGCACATCTTATCCTAAGGAGTTTATAATGAATCATTTTTTATGCAAAACCAAAATTGTGGCAACCATTGGACCGGCTTGTCGCTCCAAAGAAAAGGTTAGGGGTTTAATTCAAGCGGGAATGGATGTTGCTAGACTAAATTTTTCCCATGCCAATCATGAGGAACATTTAGAAAACATCAATACGATTCGTGCGGTCAATCAAGAATTGGGAACCGAAGTTGCTTTAATGTTAGACACCAAAGGACCGGAAATTCGCACCCATAATTTTGAAAATGGTGTGGCTACCTTAAAAAAGGGCAATATGGTTCGCATTGCGATGAAAGAAGTTTTGGGAACAACTGAAAAGTTTTCCGTAACCCATGCAAGTTTAATCCATGATGTCGAAGTTGGCAATATCCTTTTGGTTGATGACGGCAATTTGACTTTGCAAGTGTTGTCGAAGGACTTTAACAACCAAGAATTGATTTGTTTAATCGAAAACAATGCTACGCTAAAAAATCGACGGGGTATCAATGTTCCATCAGTTAAACTAAGTTTACCGTTTTTGTCGGAACAAGACAAAAAGGATTTGGTTTTCGGTTGCGAAAACGAAGTTGACTTTGTTGCGGCGTCCTTTGTTTCCAGTGCCGAGGATATTATCGAAATGCGAAGGTTTTTGAAAGAACACGGTGGAGAAGGCATTCAAATTATCGCCAAAATCGAAAACACCATGGGAATTCGCAATTTCGATGAAATCTTGAGCGTAGCCGACGGGATTATGGTTGCAAGGGGCGATTTGGGAGTGGAAATTCCAATCCATGAAGTACCGATTTTCCAACGTTCCATAGTTGCCAAATGTCACTTTGCCAACAAACCGGTAATTGTGGCCACCCAAATGTTGGAATCGATGCAATACAATTCACGGCCAACTCGGGCAGAAGTCAATGACGTAGCTACAGCGGTTTTATCCGGCTGCGACGCCATCATGTTGAGTGGCGAAACAGCTTCAGGGCTTTACCCGGTTGAATCGGTTAACACGATGAACACGATTGCTTTTAGGATGGAAGAAGAAATTAATTATAAAGAGTTGATGTCTCGGGCTCGAGAAGCCCGCGTCAACGATATTGCCTCAACGATTGCTTTGGGTGTAGCGGATGCGGCACAACAACTCCCGATTTCTGCAATCCTCACGCCTACCATGTCGGGTTTTACCGCTCGGGCGGTTTCGCATTTTCGTCCTAAAGCACCGATTATTGCGGTTACAATGAACCGTAAGGTAATGCGGAGTCTTGCTTTATCTTGGGGCGTCTTCCCGATTTTAGCCGTTTTGCAGGATAACTTTGAAAATGTCATTCAACAGGCAATAAAAGAAGCAAATAGGAAGTTTGCTTTTACTCCTGGGGATATGGTAATTGTTACTGCGGGCATCCCGTTAAATATTGCTCGCACCACCAATATGATGAAAATTGAAATCATAAAATAAACCAAGGGAGTTTAAATATGCCTAAACCGATTATTCACTTAGAAAATATCAGTAAGTATTATACAGGTACCGGTGGCGTAGGCCTTGGTCTCCGTAAGGTTAATTGTTCCTTTAATTTAGGTGAATTTGTCATTATTACGGGACCAAGCGGATCGGGAAAGACAACTCTTCTAAATGTAATTAGCGGAATGGATACCTACGAAGAAGGTATCCTTTACATTAATGGAGAAGATTCAACTTATTTTGGCCCCAAAGAGTACGAAGAATACCGAGGCAATTACATCAGCTTTATTTTTCAAAACTATAATTTGATTGATTCTTTTACCGTGGTTCAAAATGTAGAACTGGGCTTGATAGCCCGTGGTTCGACAAAAGCCGAAAGACGGGAAAAGGTTCTGCAAATCATCGAAGAAGTGGGTTTGTCCCATCGCAAGAAACATCGCGTGACACAGCTTTCCGGGGGCGAAAAGCAACGGGTGGCGATAGCTAGAGCCCTTGCCAGCGATGCCCCGATTATGGTGTGCGATGAAATCACCGGTAATCTTGACAAAAAAACCAGCGAAGAAATAATTGCCTTGCTTCGCAAGGTTAGCTATAACAAATTGGTTCTTTTGGTATCCCATGATGTCGAAGAAGCGATAATGCATGCAACGAGAGTAATAACCATGCATGACGGGATGATTGAAAACGATGTGGAATTAGCACAAATCCCCCAAACGGATATTGCTTTGACCATTCCTGAATCAAAACCGATTTCTTCAAAAACCGTCATTGATTTGGGTATCAAGTTTTTGTTTTCTACCCCGAAAAAGCTGTTGCTTTTGCTCTTTATTTTCATTGTCGTTAACATCCTTTCAACTTTCTCTTATTCGCTTTACGCCTTTAGCGGGGAAAATTTAAACGTTGACTATAGTGGTTCCATTAATGATTTTGTTTATTATCCCGGACGGGTAGTTGTCAAAAAAGTCGACAACAGCCCAATCACCAATGAAGAAATCAATGCTCTAAAAAATCTTAAAGGGGTAAAAAACGTCATAAAATATGACTTGGCTTTGGAAGCATATGCCCGTTATTATTTTAAAAACATTGAATATTCCAACCTCAACGCTTCTGTGCGCAGTGCAAGTGATCTTAATCCCAAAGATTTAAGGCATGGCAGACTTCCTCAAAATGAAAACGAAGTAGTTGTTTCGATAAACTATCAACCGTTCGATTTAGAACTGGAAAATTATGTAGGCCAAGAGTTGCGCTTGCGTTTTGATTTCGAAGAAAACGCCAACGATGTAACCATTGTCGGGGTCTTGGAAGGATTAAGCGAAGTATATGTTGTCGATCAAGTGCTTGAACGTTTGCATCGACTTGCTATAATGTCTTATTCGATTCTAGAGCTTAATATCCCCGGCGCTCCAATGATAGACAGAAATGCGGTCTTGGTTCCTGATCCAACGCTTACGGGAAAAGAAGCGCTTTTGAGAATGTTTGTTGGTGAGGAACGGGAATTTGATTCCGTTACCACTGATGTTCTTTTTAGTAATACCTATATAAACGGAACACTAGAAGATTTAGAAATCACCGTTAAATTGGAAAACTATCCTGAAAAAGAATTTGATAATTGGGATTGGCGGAATGATGTTGAATACGGATATTTTGTCAAGTCAACGCTTCGGATATCCGAAGAGGAATTTGCCAATATCGGGTTAAATGATTATTTTCAAGTAAGCATAACACCGGAAAACCCAAATAAAGACAAAGAAATCGCCCAAAAAATCGAAGAAGGCCCTTATTATGCTTTTGCTTTAAGTGCTTTCCAGTTTGATTATGGCAATGTCTTTTCAATCGTGACAGAAATCTTTATGGTTATTTTGGTGGCTATTTTACTGATGGGAATCTATTTCCTTTCTTACATTTCGATTAGGAACATCATTTACAGCGAAAAACAAGGTTTCTTAGTGATGCGATCTTTGGGAATCGATGGCAAAAAAATCCGCATTCAAATTTTTGCCCAATTGTTGATTTTGGCCCTGATTAGCTTTTTGATGTTGTTTATAACTTGGGTTATCATTCGCTTGCGCCAACGTTACTTTTTCCTAGAAATTATCGCTAAATTGGAATTAATCCACATCTTAACCGTGGGGCTCATTGTTTTTGTTTTGGCGGCTTTCCTTGCCCTTCGCTATTCGAAGCGCTTAATTATGTCAACGATAGTTGCAAAGGAATTCGTCTAGGAGGACATCATGATTAGATTACAAAGAGTCAATAAGTTTTACAATAAAGGCAAAAGCAATCAAATCCATGTTCTCAATGACATTAACATTGATCTTGGCGAAGTCGGTTTTGTGGCGATATTAGGTCCAAGTGGAAGCGGTAAAACAACACTTTTAAATGCACTTTGCGGGCTTGACAAAATTGACCACGGGTTAATTCATGTAGAGAACCAAACAATCAAAAAATACCGCCATCACACTTGGGATGATTTACGCAACCAATACTTTGGATACATTTTCCAAAACTATCATTTGTTTGGCGATCAAACGGTATTCCAAAACGTTGCATTCGGTTTGGAAATGCTGGGCATCAAAGATAAAGAAGTAATCAAAACCCGGGTTCTCCAAGCTTTGGCCATTGTGAAAATGGATAAATACAAGAACCGTTTAGCTAAAAACCTATCAGGTGGTGAACAACAACGGGTAGCAATTGCCAGAGCTTTGGTGAAAGATCCGAAGTATGTGATAGCCGATGAACCAACCGGAAATCTTGATCGCAAAAATACCCTTATTATCATGAATATTCTCAAGGAAATCGCAAAAACCCGCTTGGTCGTCATGGTAACGCATGAAAAACCATTAGCGTACATGTTTGCTACCAGAATCATCAGTATTTCCGATGGCAAAATTGTGGAAGATAAAGTAAATGAAGGTAGCGGCGACTTGACCTATGTAGACGACAGAGTGGTTTATTTAGGCGATTTGGAACATAAAGTAAAGGTTCAAGACGGAAGTGTCAGTTTAGAGTTCTTGAGCGACACGCCGATAGATATCAATTCTTTGAATGTGCGCTTAAAACTTGTAGTGCGCGGAAAAAATATTTATCTAAAACCGGAAATTAATTCCAATTACAAAATGGAAGTTGTTTCCGAGGATAGTCTATTTTCCTTTCAAGAGGGAAATCGTCCGACCGAAACTTTTGATATGAAGGATGCTTTGGATCAATGGCAACCGTTAACAATACCAAATAAAAAACGGTACAACTTAAGTTTGTGGCGATTTTACAGACAAGGTTTCCAAGACATCTTCAGCATTTCCCGAATGAAGAAAATCATTTTTTTCGGTTTTGTCGTTTCGTCTTTCCTGTTGACACTGGCCCTAGGCTTATATCAACAGGCGACTACAGTCGATGAAAGCGAATTTGTTGATTTCAACCGGGATGCTGTGTTGGTTAGAACCACCTATGATAATTATAACGAAGAATTTAATTCTTTCCAATCTTACTTTAATTTGGATGGGGTATATGCGGTGGGGAAAACCTATACCTCGGAGATTTCCATTACTACCGAAGGGTATTATCAAAATTCTTCATATGAAAAACCAATCGCTTTTTTACCTAATTTTTTAGTGTATGATCCGATCATTAAACTAAAACCCAATAATGGGGAAATAGTATTATCGCGCGGTGTCGTAAATCAAATCTTAAATTCGCGAAATTATTTCTATAGAACTTTTTTCTCAAGCGAAAAAATGATTATAAATCAAACGATTACTATTGGCGAAAGGGAATATAAAATCAAAGGAATCGAAGAAACCGATAAATTGGCTATTTATCTTTCGAAAAGCGATTACTTCATTGCCAATGTCACACATTATCGAACCGAAAACAGTTCACAGCTTCCGATTTATCTACCGGTGTACTTGTTAAGTGATGTTACAACTAATGTTTCAGAATTAAAGCATAAGGAGATTTTAATTTCCGATAACTTCCCGGTCTCTTTGGAGGTTGGCGATCAATTCTCGGGATATACCGTAAAGGGAAAATTCACTGTTCAAGACGATTTGACAAAAATCGGAATCGTCTTTAGCGAAGTTGACATGCCAAATATTCTTTTTGAAACCAATTACGACGTCAATTCAAGTTATTATTTATTTTCGCGAAACCCAGCCGAAACCGCAAAACAAATATTGGAAATGGGTGGGGGTGCAGAATCGCTGTTTGAGGAAGCTTATCTTGATTATCGCGCCAATAAGTTGTCGGCCTTTAGAGTCTTGATTATCTTTGTGGGAATCATGTTGATTGCGCCGCTATTAATGTTATACTTCGTTATGCGTTCGAACATGATTAGCCGAATCAAAGAAATTGGAATCTACCGAGCCTTGGGCTTAAGACGCTATAATATCTATAAAATGCACTTGGGAGAAATTTTGGCGATTACCAGTCTATTCTCGCTTAGCGGTTATTTCTTGGCTTTAATCGTCATGTTCCAATCAAACCGAAAAATCATCATACCTGTTTTCAGGCTCAATTTCCCAGTGCTCTTTGGCAGTTTGGCCATTATCGTAATCATCAATATAATTGTCGGGTTGTTGCCGGTCTTGCGTTTAATGCGCAATACCCCTCAAGCCATCCTCAACAAATACGATATTTAATCCAAGAAAACGATGGATTTTCCCATCGTTTTTTTATTAATATATTGAGGTTAATGATAAGAAAATGGTACAATAAAGAAAAGCAAGGGGGTGTGAATTTGAAAAAGCTATTTCAAATATTATTATATGCAATTGTCTTTTCCGCTTTGGTTGGTTGTGTAAAGCCGGTTTCGGAACAAAAAAGCGATTATGAGCTTGATTTATTTGTGGAAGGAAAGATCTTAGTCCAAAAAGCTGGTAAATATGGTTTCTTAAATAAAAAGGGCGAAATAGTCATTGATTTTATCTATGATTATGCTAACAAGTTCTATAATGGTGTAACGGTAGTGAAAGTTGATTCTGAGTTCTTTTTGATTGATGAAGAAGGAAATCAGCTAAGTGATCAAAAATTTGCTTATCTCAGTATCGAACCTCACGGTGGTTTGGTCAAAATTGGCGGAGGGTTTTTGGGTTATTCATACGGCTTAATGGACTTAACGGGAAAAGTTTTGCTTGAGGATAATTTTAACTTTATCGATGACTTTTCGGAAGGATTTGCAAGGTATAAAAAAGACAGAAAATACGGTTTTATAACCGAAAAGGGAAAATATTTAACCGAAGTTGAATATGATTATGCCGAATCGTTTTCGGATGGTTTGGCTATAGTAAAGATTGATTCAAAATATGGCTATATCAATTCTAAAGGCGAATTGGTTATCGATACCATCTATGATGGTGCCGAACCGTTTTTTGAGGGGCTTGCGGTGGTAGTGGTAAAAACCGATCAAAAGTATTCTTATCAAGTTATTGATAAAACTGGCAATACGCTTTTTTCGGATTATGATATGATTGAACGGACCAAAAATGTTTTTGTTTGTTCGAAAGAAGGGAAATTTTTTATCATCGATAAACAAGGAAACATTATACCTTTATCTGAAAAATATACTGAAGTTGTCGCCGGCGGTATAGAGGATTGGGGAAAAAATGTCACTTTTTTTGTTGCCTCGGATGGAGAAGCAGAATACGCTTTAGATGAAAACGGAAGGGAAATTTTTTCATCGGAACCCGAAGAAGGCTATGAAATGGCTAATTCAGGAATTGATTTCGTAACCTTTAAAGGTTGGGTTGCCTTTTATAATGAATCTACCCTTATCTTAAAAACCACTGCCGGTGACTATCTTGAGTATTCGTGGACAAGTGAAGATTTGGAAATTTATGTTTTTAACGAAAAAATCGCCCTTTCCCAAAATGATAAATGGGGAGTAATCGATTTTTCCGGAAAGCAAATAATCAAATTCAGATATGACTTCATTACTTTGACCAGAGATGGGTGCGCGGTTGTAGAAAAAGACGGTTTATTAGGGGTTTTGGATTTGAAAGGAAACATAATAATTCCAATAGAATATGAGGATATCGATTATTGGGATATTGATTATTAATGATAACAATCTATAATTAGCAAAAAGCGATAACGCAAAAAAGTTATCGCTTTTTAATTAGTTTGGGCTTCTTCCTAATTTCCGGCATTTTTTGCTTCTATTTCTTTTTATAATGGTTTCACTGGGAGGAGATTCAGTGCGAAAAATTATATTTAGTTTATTGCTGATAGGGTTTTTGCTTTTGATTAAAAGAAATTTGATAGTTCGGGCGGAAAGTTCTTCGATGATTGTCAATATAATTTACAATGACAAACAGATTATAAAGGACGAAGAATTAACTTTGCGCTTTACTTTGCTTAATTTTCATGATTTATACCAAGCCGATTTGGTAATAAAATATGACAATAAAAAGTTAAAGCCTGTGGAAAAAAACGGCGAATGTTTTACTTTTTCGGAAAACCGGATATTTGGCCAAGTCGGTTCTGATGATGTTATTGCAATCAATAATGTTGTGGATGGGAAGTATTGCCGGTTGACTTATTTTAAAGGGAAGCAAATTGACACAGGTTATTCCGGCGGGTTGTTTTCTCATTTTGGGTCGATTTCTTTTATTGCTTTAACAGAAATAGAAAATGTTAAAGAAGTGATTTCGCTTGATTTTTTTGAAACGGATAATCTGGGGTTTAGGTTTGGGTTTTACCGTCCTTATGTTATCGGCGGAGAAGCGATTCCTTTTACGGTGAATGTAGTAGAAGAAATGAAAATCGCTTGGCCAAAAGAAACCTATAAAATGGAAGTGTTTGACCGTTTGCCAAGCTTTCTGGAAGATGTTCAGGTTGTGAATCGAAAAAGCGGTGAATATAACTTACAGGTTTTAACCCAAGACATTAATCCCAATAAAACCGGCATTCAAATCGTTAAACTTCAAGTAACCGATTTTTTAACCGAAGAAGTTTATTTTTTAGCCAAACCTTTGGAAGTCATAGATTCCAAACCCCCGGAAATTTTGGTTGAGGCTAAAATCACCGTATTTGATTATCAGTTAACAGGCGAGAAATTATTGGTTGCTCAAGCAATAGACAATTTTGATGCCAATATTACCCCTATTCCAAGTTTTTTCCAAGAGGATGGTGTGGAAATAGATTCCTTGGAAAATTTTATTGCCTATTTATCGCATCATCCGCTGGGAAAAATCGTCTTTAGGGCTTTTGATCAAAGCGGCAATCAAGCTGTCGACAAGGAAATGCTAATCGAAGTAATCGATAAGTCCCCGCCCGTGGTCAATTTTGTTGAGGAATTGAATTTGGAAGATTATGCCTTGGCGAATTTTGATTTTAAAACTTGGGTGGAAGTAACCGATGCATATGATGCCAACCCCAACATTGCCTTAATCGGAATCGATAAAAAGGGTGGGCAATTAGAGGATTATAAGGCGATTTTGCAAGAAGAAAAAAGCGTCTTAGTTCGTTTCTTTGCTTTTGATGAGCATATGAACCAGACGCCATCCTTTGATGTGCGAATCGTTTTAGTTGATACTACTGCTCCAACCCTTCAGGGCGAACCGCTATTAGAACTAATAAATCCATCCCTATCGATCTTTAATTTCCAATCTTCGTTTGCGGTTGCGGATGCCTTTGATAAGAGTCCCAAATTAACCATGAAATATTATCTCGATGAAAATTATTCAGAAGAGGTTACCAAGGAACAGTTTATCGCCGGATTAAAGGCAAACCTCTGTGGGTATTTGCTTTGCCAAGCAACGGATTATTCCGGCAACCAAAGCTTAATCGTCCAACAAAAACTAACCATAAAGGATACAGTCGCTCCCAAAATAACGGTCGACGGAGTGGAAGACAAGAAGAAGTATTTAAAAATCGATCAAATTGGTTTTCCCGTAACCGATAACCTAGACGACTTTCCATTTGTGGAGGTTTATCTAAACGGAGAAGAATATGATGGAAGCACCTTAACCGAAATAAAAGACTATCAATTATTGATAATCGCCACCGACATCAGCGGAAACGAATCCCGTGTTCGTTTATCGTTTTCAATTATTGAAGATACGATAATCGGCTGCGGGGGAGATGTCGAATGTTATGTGTCCAATTATCGGACCGTTTTGTGGATTGCAGGGGGAATTTTGGGTTTGGTTGCTTTAATTGTCTTAGTTAGGTTTTGGCTACAATACCGAAAAAGAGTAAAAACCCCAATTTAAAAAAACAGGCATTTCGATACATTCGTCAATTATCGAAATGCTTTTTTTTTCTTGTTACTTATAGTATAATGTATAAGATTAGAAGTAAATATATTATTGAACAAATTAAGGAGATGAAGTTATGGCTGTCTCTAGCAAAAAGCCTTGCTATGTAACAACCCCTATTTATTATTCCAGCGGAAAAGTCCATATCGGCAATTCCTATACCACAATTGCCTGCGACGTTTTTGCGCGGTTTAATCGCTTGATGGGGCATGATGTCTTTTTCCTTACCGGGATGGACGAACACGGACAAAAAATTGAAGAAGCAGCACAAAAAGCGGGACTAACCCCGGAAGTGTTTGTAGAAGGGATTGCGGAAGAAACGAAAAAATTATGGCATAATCTTCGCATTTCCAATGACGACTTTATTCGTACCTCGGAGTTAAGACATACCAAAGTTGTCCAAAAAATGTTTGAGGAAATGCTAAAAAACGACGACATTTATTTGGGAACATATAGCGGAAACTATTGTGTTTCCTGTGAAACATATTTTACCAAGACACAACTGGGCGAAGACCAAACCTGTCCGGATTGTGGCAAACAAACCAAAATTATTTCGGAGGAAGGATATTTCCTTCGATTAACGAAGTACCAACAAAAGTTAATCGATTTTATCGAACAAAATCCGGATTTCATACAACCGGAACAAAGAAAAAACGAAGTATTATCGTTTATTAAGTCCGGTCTTGAAGACCTTTGCGTAAGCCGCACCTCTTTTAAATGGGGAATTCCGGTTCTTTCCAATCCGAAACATGTGGTTTATGTTTGGATTGATGCTTTAAGCAACTATTTAAGCGTTTTAGGATATGGCTCCGAAAACGAAAGCAATTATCAAAAATATTGGGTAAACAGCGACATGGTTTTTCATGTGGTAGGTAAAGATATTTTGCGCTTCCATGCTGTATATTGGCCGATTATGTTGATGGCGCTTGGCGTTCCGGTTAAATTTAAGTTGATTGCTCATGGTTGGATTTTAATTAAATCTGGTCGGATGAGCAAATCGCGAGGGAATGCGGTATACCCAATGGACTTGGTTAATCGCTATGGCCTAGATCCAGTGCGCTATTATTTAGCAAAAGAACTTGCTCATGGCAATGACGGTCTTTTCAGTTATGAACGCTTTGTCGAACGTTACAATAACGATTTGGCTAATGATTTGGGAAATTTATTAAGCCGAACAATTTCCATGATTCAAAAATACCGTAATGGCATTATCCCAAGTTATCAAGGCTTTGTAACGCCATATGATCAAGGAATAAAAGAATTAACCAAAACAGTAATAAGTGAATATATTGAAAACTTTGCGAGATTTTCGCTTCCTGCGGGAATTGCCAAGGTTTGGACTTTGATTGACCGAGCCAATAAATATATTGACGAAACCGAACCATGGAAACTTGCCAAGGATGAATCAAACAAAGCGGTCTTGGATAGCGTCCTTTATCATTTGGCGGAAATATTGAGAATTTCCGGCGTGTTGGTTTCGCCAATCTTAGTGGAAGCGGCACCAAAGATTCAAGCTGCGTTGGGAATTAAAGAACCGATGCCACAACTGGAAAGTTTGGAATTTGGTTATACCTTTACTGGCCTTGTGGAAAGTTTGAGCGAACCGTTGTTTAAACGGGTAAAATTGGAAGAAGAATTAGCTTATTTTAACGAGGATAATCAAGAAAACGAAACTACTCCACTTAAAGAACAGGCAATTGTTACAGAAGAGCCAAAAGAGGAACATAAACCGATTGTCACGATTGACGATTTTGCCAAATTGGACCTTCGAGTAGGAGAAATAATCGATTCTAAAAAGCACCCGAATGCCACCAAGTTATTGGTTTCCCAGGTCAAAATCGGCGAAGAGGTTCGGCAAATCGTTTCTGGAATAGCGGAATACTATCAACCGGAAGAAATTATCGGCAAAAAAGTATTAGTGGTTGTTAATTTGAAACCGGTTAAAATTCGCGGCGAGATGTCCAACGGTATGCTTCTGTGTGCCGAAGAAGGCGACAAATTGGAATTATTGGAAAGCAAAATGCCAAGCGGCTCCAGCATTAAATAAAGCGAATATCGGAAGTGAATTATGTTTTTAAGCAATTTTCATTTTTCCTTTGAGTCATTAATCCCGGTCATGGTTTTGATCGGGATTGCATCAATTATTCCGATTGTTTTGTTAGCCTTTCGCGAACCTTTAGTTCCGATTTTTATTGGCGAACTCTTGGTGGGAATCATTCTTGGTTTAAATAGCGAAGTAAGGGAATTTTTCTTAACCCCGATTACCCAATCCTTATATATAATCAGTTTGGCAATGCTTTTATTTCTGAGCGGTTTTGACACCGATTTTACCGTGTTCTCCAGAAAACCCGGGCAATTCCCAATCCTCAAATGGGTTTTAAGAGGTTTGGGAGTTGTTTATCTTTTAAGCTTTGCCATGGCTTTTTGTTTTAAAAAGTATATCAACGACGGAATGTTTTGGCAAGGAATCATGCTGATGATGATTTTGCTTGCGAGTACCTTTGAATCCTACATCAATCCGATTATTCACAGCCGTACCGAAATCGGTTTAAGGATAACCCGTATATCGGGAACGTATGCAACGCTGGCGGAGTTTTTATCAATTATCGGTTTATCCCTCTTTATGATGGTTTTCCGGAATAGTAATAGTATTTGGCTTGTAGGAATTATTTTAGTAATCCTCTTGATAATTTTCATGGTTTTAAAATATATCAATCGGTCACTATTTGACGGCATCAGAGGGGGATATTTGCAAATCGGGTTGAGGTTTAGCTTGTTTGTCTTTTTGCTTTTGGTGACCTTGAGCGAATATGCCGGAATCGAAATTATCTTTGGCGCGTTTTTGCTGGGAATGGTAATTAAGTATGTCAAAGTTTCGCATCGCGAAATAGCTAAAATAGAAAGTTTTGGTGCCGGGTTCTTTATTCCCTTGTTTTTCCTTTTATTGGGATTGCAGGTTCCCGTTGTGCAAGTTTTCAGCAGTTGGAACGGAGTTTATTTGACTTTAATCATTTTGTTAGTTATGTTAGTTGTGAAACTTCCGCTACTTTATTTAGCAAAATGGTATACCGTATCTACCGCCCTAACTGCTTATCTGCTTTCGACATCAACCTTAATTGTTTCATTGGCTCTACAACATTTTGATGTTTTCACGCATTCGTTTTCGGAAGCCTTGGTTGTGGCCAGCGCAATCACATGCATTGTGCCGGTTATCATTTTTTATCACAATTATTCGTTCGGAAAAAAACGGATTACTGATAGTCAGAGCGAAAATATTGAGAATTTAAATAAATAGAAAGAGGAAATGAGTTTCAATGCCGAAAAAGTGCCTTGTTACCAAAAATTTTTTCGATAACCGCGATGTGCAAGCGACGATAAAAACTGTCTTGGGCAGTATTATCTATTCGCTTGCGGTGGTATGGCTTCTTAGTTTTGGCGGCTTTTTCGCCGGCGGTATTACTGGCATATCGCAGTTAATCGCCGGGTTTATCGATAATATCTTTGGAAAAACCGTTAATTTGGGCTTGTTTGTCTTTCTGTTGAATATACCATTATTAATAATGGGCTGGAAAAACATCAGTAAAAAGTTTGCTTTTTTAACGCTCCTTTCCATCATAACGCAAACTTTGATTATATCCTTGTTGGAATGGTTAGCGGTCCGTTATCATTTTCAACCATTTTCCTTTTTGTTAAAAGAAACTTTGGTCGATGTGATTGTGGAAAACGGGCAAATTACCGTTGTGAAAGATTTAGTCCTATCCTCAGGCAATCGCTTATTGCTGGCTTTAATCGGTGGGGGAATTGCCGGGGTGGGGGCTGCTCTTTGTTTAAGCGGTGGCGGTTCTTCCGGGGGCATGGATGTAATTGCCAACAGTTTGTTCGTAAGACGCAATATTTCCTTTACCAAATATTCTTTGATTGTGGATGCCTTGATAGTACTCTTGTCTGGTTTTTTCGGTTTGGAAACGATGCTCTTTACATTTGTTCGGTTGATTGTCTATATGATTGCAATCGACAATTTGTATATTATTTATAAAGTGGCAAAAATTGAAATTATTACCGAAAAAGCCAATGAATTGCGGGAGATACTGCTAGCCAAATTTCACCATGGGTTAACGATTTATACCGTCAAAGGCGGATATACTTTGCAAGAAAAGTACGTCTTTACGATTTTTGTTTCATCTTATGAAGTTAACAATTACATCACAAGCATCTTGGAATGCGACCCTAAAGCTTTTTTATCGGTATCGTCTGATTTAACTATCAAAGGGAATTTTTCCAAACGCACCATCATTTAGAATTACTTAAAATCCATAGTTTAATTATTTGACAAAATGCTCAAAATAGAGTATAATACATACGATACATTTTCGATACATATAACGGGTTTAACTCGTTCCCACACAATGCCCTCTAAACGATCATTAGAGGACAATGGTTCTTTAGTGGTCACATAATTATTTATTAATTATTTGGAGGAAATTGCATATGCGCACAACATTTATGGCAAACAAGCAAACAGTTGAACGTAAGTGGTACGTTGTTGACGCGACTGATCAAATATTAGGTCGTCTTGCAACAGAAATCGCAACCGTATTAAGAGGCAAGCACAAACCAACATTTACACCTCATGTTGATGGCGGTGACTATGTGATTGTTGTGAATGCGGAAAAGGTAGCCTTAACAGGCAATAAATGGGATGATAAGAAATACTATCGTGCCTCCCAATATGCTGGTGGATTAAAGGTCAGAACAGCTCAAGAAATGCTTGACAAAGTTCCCCACAAAATCGTGGAATTGGCAGTACGAGGAATGTTGCCAAAAGGCAAATCAGGTGATGAAATGTATCGACGTCTTTATGTTTATGTCGGTCCAGAACACCCGCATGCTGCCCAAAAACCAGAAAGTTTACCGAAAGTGAAATAAGGAGGACGAAAGTAGTATATGGAAAAAGTTGTTTATCAAGCAACCGGTCGCCGGAAGAGTTCCGTTGCTCAAGTAAGAATGATGCCGGGAACTGGCAAATTCATTATCAACGGACGCGACTTTGTTGAATACATCCCTTCAGCCGCAATCCGACTCGACGTTTTACAACCAATTAACTTGACAGGAACTGGTAGTCAATATGATATCTATGTTAATGTCAATGGCGGTGGCATTAGTGGTCAAGCCGGTGCTATACGTCTAGGCGTTAGCCGAGCATTGCTTCTTGTTAATCCTGATTTCCGTGGCCCATTAAAGAAGGCTGGCCTTCTTACCCGTGACCCTCGCGAAACAGAACGTAAGAAATATGGTCTACGTAAAGCGAGACGTGCTCCACAATTTTCAAAACGTTAAACGGGATTGCACGCCATATCAGACAAAACGAGAACGGAAGACCACTATATGTGGTCTTTCTTTGTTTAAATTCAATTTTTACTAATTGCTTAAGGAGAAAAGAAGATGGATAAAGAAATAGTTCGAACCAGATTTGCCCCATCGCCAACAGGCTTTATGCATGTCGGCAATTTACGAAGCGCTCTTTATACTTATTATTTTGCCCGCCAACACAACGGCGCGTTTATTTTACGCATTGAAGATACCGATGTCGAACGTTATGTGGAGGGTGCGGTGGAAACCATTCTCAAAACCTTGGAACTTGCAGGTATAGACTATGATGAAGGTCCGGGCAAAGAAGGAGATGTCGGACCATATTATCAAAGTCAAAGAAAACCGCTTTACAAGAAGTATGCGGAAGAACTGATAGCTAAAGGCAGTGCTTATTACTGTTTCTGTTCGAAAGAGCGGTTGGAATCGCTTAAAGATGAACATGGCAATGTGCGCTACGATCGGCATTGTTGGCATTTGTCTAAGGAAGAAATAGAAAGAAAACTTGCTAATAATGAGCCTTATGTCATACGCCAAAAAATGCCCGATGAAGGCATTGTCCAATTCAATGATTTGATTTATGGTTTGATTGAAGTCGACGCCAAAGAACTCGAAGACCAAGTTCTCCTTAAGTCGGATTTTTACCCAACATATAATTTTGCCAACGTCGTTGACGACCATTTGATGGGAATCACCCATGTTATGCGCGGCAATGAATATTTAAGCAGTACACCCAAATATAATTTGCTTTATCAAGCTTTTGGTTGGGATGTTCCGGAATATATTCACTTGCCTCAAATCATGCGCGACGAAACGCATAAATTATCCAAACGTTATGGCGATGCCCATTTTGAGGATTTTATCAAAAAAGGCTATTTGCCTCACGCGATTGTCAATTATATTTCCCTCTTAGGTTGGGCTCCGAAAGATAATCAAGAGAAATTCACGATGAAAGAATTGATTGAACGCTTCTCCATCGACGGTTTAAAAAAATCCGGAAGCATTTTCGATATCAAAAAATTGCAGTGGTTTAATTTTGAATACTTAAAAGAATTATCTGCGGAAGAGTATTTTAATTATCTGCTTCCTTTCTTGAAAGAAATCAAAGCGGATGCTTCTACCGAATGGTATCAAAACATGTGCATTTTGCTTCGCGAACGGTTAACTTACGGTGCGGAAGCCAAGACGCTTTACGATAACTTCTTTAAAGAGATTGATTTGAAGGCAATGTCGAGTGAAGTGGTTGATTTTCTAAAAGAAGAAGGGGTTTTCAAAACTATTGAAACGCTTTATCAACAATTCCAAACTCTATCGGTTTGGAATGAAGAAACCATAATTCAAACCATCAAAGAGGTAGGAAAAGCTTTAAGCGTAAAAGGCAAAATGCTCTACATGCCGTGTCGTGTTGCCTCAACGGGCGAAATGCATGGTCCTGATTTAGGCAAGTTATTGCAATTATTAAGCAAAGAGGTAGTTATTGGACGAATGGAAAAATTATTGCATATGATGAAAGTGTGGTAATTTTATGAATATAAAAATCTATAATTCGTTAACCAATCAAATTGAAGATTTTCATCCGGTTAGACCTCAGGAAGTATCGATTTACGTTTGCGGTCCGACTGTTTACAATGACATTCATATCGGCAATGCCCGTCCCGTGGTTTTCTTTGATACGGTCGCAAGGTTCTTTAAGTATCTTGGTTACAATGTAAAAATGGTTTCCAATTTTACGGATATCGATGATAAAATTATCACGAAAGCCCAAGAACTAAAAGTATCGGAAACCGAAGTGGCCAAATATTACATTGAAGAATTTTTGCGCATCAACGATTTGTTGGGTGTTGAACCGCTTTTGGCTCGTCCAAAAGTAACCGAATACATGGATGCAATCATTAATTATATTAAAATCATGATTGATAAAGGCGCAGCTTATCAAAGCGGAACCGATGTTTATTTTAGAATTTCCTCAATTCCCGATTACGGTCTCTTAAGCAACCAAAAGATGGAAGAATTGGAAGTCGGTTCACGTATTGAAGTTGATGCTTCTAAAGAAGATCCCCGCGATTTTGTGCTATGGAAACAAACCGACGAAGGCATTATGTGGGACAGTCCGTTTGGGAAAGGACGTCCCGGTTGGCATACTGAATGCGTGGTGATGGTTGAAGCCATTTTCCAAGGGGAAATCGATATCCATGGGGGCGGAAACGACTTGAAGTTCCCGCACCATGAAAATGAAATTGCCCAAGCCTTGGCGGTATCGAATCATACAATTGCCAAGTATTGGGTCCATAATGCCCGGATTGACCTAAGTGGCGAAAAAATGAGCAAATCCACCGGAAATGTTGTTTGGGCAAAAGATGTGCTGCAAAAGTATTCCGGCAATGTCGTGCGTTTGATGATGCTCAATAATCATTATCGCCAAACGATTCTTTTTAAGGAAGAACTCTTGGAACGTTCGGTTATTGAATTTGACAAAATCGAACGGAGTTACTTAAGTTTATATCGGACGCTTGAACTCAATGAGGGGTTTGATGATGCAGGCTCGCATCCGCTTATGAATGAATTTCTCTCATTCATGGCCGATGATTTCTCTACTCCGAATGCCATTACCGTATTGTTCCAACTAATGAAGGAAATCAATATTGCGATTCGTACCCAAGAAACGTACCATAAATTGAATCAATATTTTACTGCTTTCCAAGGCATGCTTTATATTTTGGGGATACATGTCGATGTTACGCCTCTAAGCGATACGGATAAATCCTTGGTACGCGCTTGGCAGGGAGCTCGGGAAATGAAGGACTTCCAACAAGCTGATTTATTAAGAGCCGAAATTGCCAAACGGGGAATTAAATTATCGTGAAGCAACCTTTGGCAAACCCCCAACTTTTAACGGGGTCAAATTTGGCTTACCTTGGCGATGCTTATTATGAATTGTATATTCGATTGCATTTGCTTAAGCAAGGCATCACTAAACCGCTTCAGTTGCAACGTCGGGCAAAGAACTATGTCAGTGCTTCCGCTCAAGCGATTATCTTTTCCGCTTTAGAGCAACTTCTAACCGAAGAGGAACTAGGGGTTTTCAGGCGCGGACGTAATGGTGCGCACTTAAATCACCGAAGAAACGTTGACCCGGGGGAATACAGTATATCAAGCGGTTTGGAAGCGATAATTGGTTTTTTGTACTTAAAAAATGATTTCGACCGCCTTTCCTTTCTAATCGATCAAGCGATAAAGACCATCGATAACCACAAGGAGTGACCCGAAATGCAAATTAACAAAAACATGAATATTATAATGGGGAAGAATGCGGTTACGGAAGCGATTAAAGGCGGGCGCACAATTAATATAATCTATTTGCTTGATTCCCATAAGCAAAGCGATTTTGCCAAAACCTGCGAAGCCAATGCTTCGGTCAAATATGTTTCCGGAAAGTTCTTGCAAACATTCGGTGACAAACATGGCGGAGTGGTTGCGGAAGTAAAGGAGTACGCAACCGTTCCCTTAGAACATGTGGTGCAAAAAAACCAAAACAAAGAACATGTGGCATTGATTATGCTTGACGGTTTGGAAGATCCCCACAACTTAGGGGCGATTTTAAGAACCGCGGATGCTACGAAAATGGATGCCATCATCATACCCAAACACCGAAGCGTTAAGTTGAATGCAACGGTTGCGAAAGTTTCCACGGGTGCGATTGAGTATGTCGATGTTGTGGAAGTGGTTAACTTGTCGCAAACCATCGATGTTTTGAAAAAAGCCGGTTACTGGGTTATCGGTCTTGAAGCGGACGGGAAAGTCTTTTATCACCAACAAGACTATATCGGAAAAATCGTTGTGGTTTTGGGTAGCGAAGGCAGAGGAATTTCGCGCTTGGTAAAAGAAAAATGTGACTTTTTGGTTAAGATTCCGATGTATGGTCACATTACTTCGCTAAACGTATCTGTCAGCGCCGCTTTAATCTTTTATGAAATTATTCGAAGTCGGGGGATTTAATGAGAGAACTAACCAATGAAGAACTATTCGCCATCAATGATAATAAATTGTTGTATCTAATTCGCGAAGGCAGCGATGAAGCGCTTGAATTAATGTTTAAGAAATACCAACCCTTAATTTTGGCTACCATCAAAAGGTTCTTTAATGATCGTTCCATGTATGACGATTACTTGCAGGAAGGTCGTGTTGTCCTGGCGCAGGCAATCAATAAATATCAAACTCATTATGAAAAAACTTTTAACCGTTTTTTTTATATGTTGCTTTATCATCGATTTATATCGATTAAACGTAGTCTTCAGGTTCGAAATAGACATTTTGTCTTGATGGAAGAAATTATTCCCGAATATCAAGTTCAACCGCGAAGCGACCTGGAAATCCCTTTGCATCATTTTTCGGATTTAGAGAAAAAAGTATTTCATTTAAAATTTGTTCGCAATCTCGATAACGCAATTGTTGCCCGAGAACTAGGTTGCACCATAAAACAAATCTATAACACGACCGAACGCATAAAAAGAAAAATCAAGGAATATAACTGAAAAGATAAGAAAAAATAAACTGTTAAATGCTTTGACAAAAAAGGGAGTATTTGATAAAATAGTAAGGCAGGTGATTAAGATGAGACAAAAAGTCATCTTAGTTTGTGAACAATGTTTTTCACGCAATTATACAACCGAAAAAAATAAATTTAATACTGTGTCAAGGGTTGAAATTAAAAAGTTTTGCCCAAAGTGCAATCAACATACCTTACACAAAGAAACCAAGTAGGAGGGTTTTATTATATGGCTGTTATTAGCAAACCAGAAAAAAAGCAAAATCGTGTTATTCAATTCTTATCAAAAGAATACAAGTATGAGAATCTAATTCTTGCCATTTTAGCTATTTTTGCAATTGTCTTAGGTGCTTTGATAGTTGCAGATACATTGAAAGTCGACGAAGAATTCTTCTTAATCGGCGGTTTTCCTAAAGTGTTTGCCTGGATTCTTGTTTCCTTAGGTGCAGTTTCATTGCTACTTGTACTTTCCCCTTTTTATCGTCCGTCGATTGCGGAATTGCGTCATGTCACCGGATTAAAACGTAGCGAATTTATCAGCAATGTTATCGTTGTTTTATTGTTCGTATTTTTCCTTGTCGGTGTTTTTATTCTCTATGATCTAGGCATTGGCGCTTTACTTAAATTGGTGAGTTAGAAAACGTGACAGAAGACAATTTTGAAAATGAACGCGCGTGGTATATAGTTCAATCCTATTCGGGATTTGAGAATGCGGCGAAAACCAATTTGGAACGTCGGATTCATTCCATGAATATGGAAAAATATATTTTTCGCGTCTTAGTTCCGGAAGTAAAACGAATTGAAAAAACCAAAAAAGGGCCAAAAGAAGTAGTAGAAAAAATGTTCCCAGGCTACATCTTTGTGGAAATGATTGTTACGGACGAATCGTGGTTTGTGGTTCGTAATACACCGATGGTTACGGGTTTCTTGGGTTCAAGCGGCGGCGGTGCAAAACCGGTTCCGCTCCCAGCTGAGGAAATCAGACCGATTCTGGAAACCATGGGTATTACCCAAGCAATCGAAGTCGATTTCCAAGTTGGTGATTATGTTAAAATTCTTACGGGGACTTTTGCGGGGCAAGAAGTCAAAGTCGAAGCAATGGATTATGATAAACAAATTGTTACAATCTCAATCGATATTTTCGGCCGTTCGACCCCCCAAGAACTCCGGTTCGATGAAGTTAAGAAAAGTTAAATGAGACAATGAGGAGCGTCTTCATTGTTTTTATTTTGGGTGAAATTTTCGAAAAATAAAAGGGGCTTTCCCTTGACATAAAAAAGTAAATATTGTATAATAATAAACGCGTGCATGACATGCAACTATTTATAAATCATTTTTTTAACATGTGGGAGAACAATGTTCATAAACCACATCACTGACAAATTAAGGAGGTGTGTCAAGTGGCTAAAGTTAAACAAGTAAAAAAGCAAATTAAACTCCAAATCCCAGCAGGCAAAGCAAACCCAGCGCCACCAATTGGTCCAGCACTAGGTCAAGCACAAGTTAACATCCAACAATTCTGCCAACAATTCAATGAGCGGACCAAGGATATGATGGGTTATGTTGTTCCTGTTGTGATATCAGTTTACGATGATCGTTCCTTTACGTTCATTACAAAAACACCGCCAGCTGCTGACCTATTAAAGAAAGCGGCAGGAATCGAATCAGGTGCTGACAATGCCAAAAAACAAGTTGCAGGTAAAATTACCCGCGCTAAATTAAATGAGATTGCAGCTATGAAAATGCCTGACTTAAATGCTTATGATCTTGAAGGTGCTGCAAAAATTGTTGCAGGTACTGCAAGAAACATGGGTATTGCAATCGAAGACTAATAAGAAAACAAAAACAACAAGATAGATTTCAACAATCCAGATTGGATTTCAATTTAGATTGTCAATCTAAATTGTGGGAGGAGACTCCGTTAGACCACATTTAGGAGGAATAGAATGGCTAAAAGAAGTAAAAAATACCTTGAAGCGTTAAAATTAGTAGATCGTTCGAAACGTTACACTTTAACTGAAGCGATTGAATTAGCGAAGAAAACAAGTTATGCTAAATTTGATGCAACAGTTGAAATTGCTTTCCGTTTAAACATCGATCCACGTAAAGCCGAACAAAACCTTCGCGGTACCGTATCACTTCCTCATGGTACCGGTAAAGAAGTTCGCGTCTTAGTTATTGCCAAGGGCGATAAAGTAAAACAAGCATTGGATGCCGGCGCAGACTATGCAGGTGATACTGAATACCTTGATAAAATTAAAGGTGGATGGTTCGAATTTGATGTTGTAATCGCTACCCCTGATATGATGGGTGAGCTTGGTAAATTAGGACGTATCTTAGGTCCTAAAGGATTAATGCCAAACCCAAAAACAGGAACCGTTACAATGGATGTCGACCGTGTTGTCAAAGAATTTAAAGCCGGTAAAGTTGAATACAGAACCGACAAAGTTGGAAATATTCAAGTACCTGTTGGAAAAGTAACGTTTGATACACCAAATTTGGAAGAAAACATTAAAGCTGTTTACCGCCAACTCATGCGTGTAAAACCAGCTACCGTTAAAGGCGTTTATATGCGTAATGTTACGATCTCAACAAGCATGGGCCCTGGTGTCAAAATTGCCAGCGAATCCATGGAATAATTCACTGATATATTTTAATTAAACCCCCAATGGTTAATAAATAGTTATAAATAGTACAAAGTCATTGCCGTAGACAGTAGGTGCTCGTACGAGCTTAATTTCCTACCGAGGGAAGAATTCGTATATACTACCTATTTTTCTTTCGTGCGTCAATCCCACGAGAGATTTTTTTATGGAGGTGAAAACAATGAATGAAGCGACTATCGCTAAAAAACAAGAAGAAGTTGATCAACTTGTCGAAGAGTTAAAGCAAGCGGGATCGACTGTGTTCGTTGATTACCTAGGATTAACTGTGGCAGAAATCACTAATTTACGTGTTAGACTCCACAAGGAAAACTGCCGTATGCGTGTAATTAAAAACAATATTTTAAAACGCGCAACCGAAAAAATTGGATTTGTTAAATTACATGATGCATTTGTTGGACCAAGTGCAGCCGTATTTTCTCAAGATGAAGTAACCGCCAGCAAAATTGTTTACGGTTTCGTTAAAGAAAATGATCGCTTAAATGTTAAAGCGGGTATAGTTGACAATCAAGTACTTACTGCAAATGAATTGAAACAAATCTCTAACTTACCAAATAAGAATGGTATGATTTCGATGCTTTTAAGTGTTTTACAAGCCCCTGTACGTGGTCTTGCGTGTGCACTTAAAGCGGTAGCAGATGCAAAGTAATTAACTATTAACAAGGAGGAAAAGAAAAATGGCAAAATTTGACATCGCAGGATTTCTTTCTGCAATCAAAGAAATGAGTGTTCTTGAACTTAACGAATTGGTTAAGGCTATCGAAGAAGAATTTGGTGTTACAGCTGCGGCTCCAATAGCGGTTGCAGCAACAGCGGCAGCTCAAGAAGAAAGCGGCCCAACTGAAGTTTCTGTTATTCTAAAACACCCTGGTCAAGCAAAACTTGGCGTTATCAAAGTTGTTCGTGAATTAACAGGTCTTGGCTTAAAAGAAGCTAAAGAATTAGTTGACAGCTCACCAAAACCAATTAAAGAAAACATTACGCCAGAAGAAGCTGAAACAATTAAAGCTAAACTTGTTGAAGCTGGTGCTGAAGTTGAAATTAAGTAATGCTTGTTTAATCTTTTAAATTTTGCGAAATGAACCTGAAGAATTGTCTTCAGGTTTTATCGCTTATGAGGAGGAAGAAATTTGAGCAAACAATATTTCGAAAATAATGACTTGCTTGCATCAAATGAGCAGATTATAACATATTATTACAAGCAATTTATCATAGAATTGTTTAGTGATGCAGGAGTCTTCTCGGTTAAACAAGTGGATTTTGGTACGAATTTGTTAATCAAAAATGTTATTTTGCCCGAAAATTGTACCAAGATTTTGGATGTTGGTTGTGGTTATGGCCCTATCGGCATAACCCTCGCCAAAGCCAATCCTAAAGTTTATGTGCATATGATCGACGTAAATCTTAGGGCTATTGACCTTGCCAAGAGAAATGCCGAACACAATAATCTAAAAAACGCAGAAATTTGGGAAAGCGATTTATACACTACGGTTGAAGGAAAATACGATCTCATTATTTCCAATCCACCGATTCGGGCTGGCAAAAAAGTTGTCCATGGAGTATTCGAAGGGGCAATAAATTATTTAAAACCATATGGGGAGCTATGGATTGTCATTCAAAAGAAACAAGGCGCGCCGAGCGCCTACTCAAAGTTGACTTCCGTATTTGACCATGTGGAAATAATTGCCAAGGAAAAAGGGTATTGGATTATTAAAGCAAAACACAATGGTGAAAATAAAAATGGTCAAGTATAATCGCTTGACAATCACGGGCTTTTGTGATAACATAATTAGATATGGTAAGATGAGGTATTATGCTCATTTTTCATGTTTTTTTAGGAAAAATATTGATAGAGGTGGATTATTTTGAGTTGGAAAGAAATAACATATGGTAAAGAAAGAGTACGCCGAAACTATTCACGGGTACCAACCAATGTTGAATTGCCTAATTTGATTGAGGTGCAGACCGAATCATTCAAATGGCTTCTTGAAAAGGGTTTAAGAGAATTATTCGAAGAATTATCCCCAATTAAAGACCACGGCGACGGTGAAAAATTCGAACTATACTTTACCGATTATGAGTTCGATGAACCGAAGTACACGATAGCGGAAGCTAAAATGCATAACGTTAATTTCTCGCGTGCTTTAAAAGTCACTGTCAGCTTGGAAAATAAAGAAACTGGTGAAGTTAAAGAAGATAAGGTCTTCATGGGGGAATTCCCGGTCATGACACCTTGGGGTACTTTCATCATTAATGGTTCCGAACGTGTTGTTGTTTCCCAAATCATCCGCTCGTCTGGTGTTTTCTTTTCGAAAAACAAAGATGCGAAGTCAGGGCAAATCCGTTTCAGCGGGCAAATTATCCCGACACGCGGAGCTTGGATTGAATTCGAAACACGTTCCAGTGATGTTTGGTATGCTAAACTAGATCGTTCGAAAAAAATCCCCTTAACTAGTTTTATTCGCGCATTAGGTGTGAGCAGAAACAATGATATTTTTGAATTGTTTTTTGACGAAAGCGCACCACGGTCGCAATTTTTAATGAACACCTTCTACAAAGACCAAACCTTTGGTCAAGATGATGCTGTTAAGGAAGTATATGACAAATTACGTCCAGGCGAAAAAACATCAGCTGAAACGGCACGGAAATTTATCGCAAGCCGTCTTTTTGACATTCGCCGTTATGATCTTGCCAGTGTTGGTCGTTATAAAGTAAATAAGAAATTGGACGTTATTTCCCGTGCGGTCGGTTATCATTTAGCTGAAGACATTGTCAATAAAGAAACCGGTGAAGTAATTCTACCAGCCGACACACTAATTAACTATTCTACCCCGCTTGGAAATACGGTAAAAATACTTGAAGATAATCGCGAGCATTTCCGCGAAACAAAAAATTACGGAACAATGCTTGAAGGCGATTCAGTAGTTTTGGAAATACTGAAAATTAAGGTTTACCACGACAACAAAGAAAGATCGCAAATCATCAAATTAATCGGAAATGACCAATCAGAAACCGTTAACCATATTTGTTTGTCGGATATATTTGCGGCAATATCGTATTATTTCAATCTTCATGACGGTATCGGCAAAGTCGACGATATTGACCATTTAGGCAATCGTCGGATTCGTCCGATTGGCGAATTATTGCAAAATCAATTTCGGATTGGTCTAACCAAACTCGAAAAAAATATTCGCGACCGGATGTCGACATCGGTTGATTCCAAAACCGTTGTTCCACAGAACTTAATTAATATTCGGCCCCTTATCTCTACGATTCGCGAATTCTTTGGCAGTAGCCAATTGTCGCAATTTATGGACCAAATCAACCCGTTATCGGAATTAACCCACAAACGCCGCTTGTCGGCTTTAGGTCAAGGTGGTTTGTCGCGAGACCGCGCAAAACTGGAAGTTCGTGACGTTCATACTACCCATTACGGTCGAATTTGTCCGGTTGAAACACCGGAGGGTCAAAACATCGGTTTGATTAACTCTCTTGCTTGTTATGCCAGAATTAACCAATATGGTTTTATCGAAACCCCTTATTTGGTGGTTAAGAAAGATTTGGAAAATCAAAGAGCTATTGTAACCGATGAAATTGAATATATGACCGCGGACAAAGAAGAAAAATACGTTATCGTACAAGCTAACGTTAAAATGTCCAAAGATCCTAAAACCGGCATTATCACCATCGATGACGAAAAAGTCGTGGCCCGAAAAGCCGGCGAATTCGTGGAAGTAAGCCGAATGGATGTCGATTATATCGACGTTTCGCCAAAACAAATTGTTTCCGTTTCAACCGCTTGTATTCCGTTCCTCGAACATGACGACTCGACCCGTGCTTTGATGGGTGCTAACATGCAACGTCAAGCCATTCCGCTATTAAAAGCCGAAGCGCCGATTGTCGGAACCGGAATCGAATACAAAGCAGCGCGCGACTCTGGGGTTGCGATTATTGCAGATGTGGACGGTGTGGTAACATATGTTGATTCATCGAAGATTATTATTCGCGATGATCATAAAATTGACCATACCTATTCCTTAATAAAATACGAAAGAAGCAATCATTCTACTTGCGTTAACCAACGTCCAATCGTCAAAATAATGGAACGGGTTAAGAAAGGGGATATAATTGCCGAAGGTTCTTCAATGGACCGCGGCGAACTTGCCCTTGGACGCAATGTTACCATTGCCTTTATGACCTGGGAAGGTTATAACTTTGAGGATGCGGTTATCATGAGCGAACGTCTTGTTCAAGACGATGTTTATACTTCGATTCATATCGAAGAATATGAAGTCGAAGTTCGTGATACCAAAATTGGTAAAGAAGAAATTACCTCCGATTTAGATGGCGAAAGCAAAGAATCAATTGCCAATCTCGATGAGCACGGGATTGTTCGTTTAGGTGCCGAAGTCAAAGAAGGCGATACTTTAGTCGGTAAAATTACCCCTAAAGGTCAAACCGAACCGACGCCGGAAGAACGTCTTTCTCAAGCTCTTTTCTCGGACAGTTCCAAAGATGTCCGCGTTACTTCATTGAAAGTTCCCCACGGCGGTGGAGGAATTGTCAGTCGCATTGAACATTTTACCCGTAAAGACGGTCATGAATTGCCGCCAGGGGTAAATGAAGTGGTCCGCGTTTATATCGTTCAAAAACGTAAAATCACGGAAGGCGATAAAATGGCGGGACGCCACGGTAATAAAGGGGTTATCTCCAAGATATTGCCGATTGAAGACATGCCGTTCATGGAAGACGGTACACCAATTGACATCATGTTAAATCCTCAAGGTGTACCTTCGCGGATGAATATCGGCCAGGTGCTTGAAACCCACCTCGGTATGGCTGCAAAAAAACTAGGTGTTCACATCGCTACCCCGGTTTTTGACGGTGTTACTCAAGAAGACTTAGTTACCATCATGAATGAAGCACGCGAAAAAGATATTAACGACATGAGGGAAAAACCACGCGATCCTAAAGCTTTGATTGACCATTTCGGAAAAACCACGCTTTATGACGGACGTACCGGACGCAAATTTGATAATAAGATAACCGTTGGTGTTATGTACATGATTAAGTTGGCTCACATGGTCGACGATAAACTTCATGCCCGCAGCGAAGGTCCTTATTCCCTTGTTACGCAACAACCGATGGGCGGTCGTGCTCAAAATGGTGGTCAACGTTTCGGAGAAATGGAAGTTTGGGCGCTCGAAGCCTACGGCGCAGCTCATACGCTTCGCGAAATGTTAACGATTAAATCGGATGACATTGTTGGACGTAATAAAGTTTATAAAGCCATTGTTGATGGCGAACCAATGCCAACACCAGGTATTCCCGAATCATTTAGAGTCTTAATCAAAGAATTACAAGGATTAGGTTTAAGTGTACGTTTAATTGACCAAAGCGGTCGCGATGTTGCGAATGACAGCTTAGTCGACCAGATTGCGGAAGCAAATAAGGGAAAACGTGGACTATAAAAGGAGGATTCTATAATTGAAGAAATATAAATATATTCAAGTAGGTATTGCCTCCCCTGAGGAAATCCGCAGTTGGGCTTACCGAAAAGAAGATAACTTTTATGGTGAAGTTAAAAAACACGAAACCATTAATTATCGGACCTTGAAACCTGAACGCGATGGGCTTTTTTGCGAAGTAATCTTTGGTCCAACGAAAGATTATCAATGCGCCTGCGGCAAATCCCGTAAATCCGGTTCCGATATCAAAATATGCGAAAAATGCCGGGTAGAGATTACCGAAAGCAAAGTGCGCCGCGAAAAAATGGGCTTCATTGCTTTGGCTGCACCGGTTGTTCACATTTGGTATCGAAATGTTCCGAGCCGGATTGCCACACTCCTTGACATGAAGGCACGCGACGCCGATGATATCATCTATCTTGCTTCATACATTATTACCGACATGGACGAAGAAATCGAAGGACTAAAAGTCGGAATGATTCTTTCCGAACAAGAACACAGCAGATACAAACGTCAATATATGTTCAAGTATCAAGCAAAGACTGGGGCAGAAGCGATTAAGTTTCTATTGCAAAACTTAAACCTTGAAGAGTTGTCAAAAAAGATTCGTCAAGAGATAAAGATAGCAACCAAACAAAAACGCAAGAATCTAATCAAACGTTTGGAAATCGTAGAAGCATTCTTGCAATCCGGAAATAAACCGGAATGGATGGTTATGGACGTTATTCCGGTTATTCCGCCTGATCTTCGTCCTATGGTTCAGCTCGATGGCGGCAGGTTCGCTACCACTGACCTTAACGACTTATATCGTCGGATTATCAACCGTAATACCCGTTTAAAGAAACAGTTCGAGCAACGGGCACCGGAACTAATTGTCAAGAACGAAAAACGGATGCTTCAAGAAGCAGTCGATGCTTTGTTTGATAACTCCAAACGCAACAAGAAAGTTGTGGTTGACAAAAACCGCCCATTAAAGTCGCTATCGGATTTACTAAGAGGAAAACAAGGACGGTTCCGTCAGAACCTTCTTGGTAAACGGGTTGACTATTCCGGACGCAGCGTTATCGTTGTCGGACCAGACCTTAAGATGTACCAATGTGGTATTCCGCGCGAAATGGCCTTAATTCTTTTTAAGCCATTCATCATTAATTATTTGCGCAAAAAAGAACAACTCAGCAATCCGGAATCCAATACTAAATCAGGTATCAAAAAAGCTAAGGAATTAATCGAACGCGGTGCTCCGGAAGCCATGGAAGCATTGGAAAAAATTGTAGTCGAACATCCAGTGCTCTTGAACCGTGCGCCAACGCTTCACCGATTGTCGATTCAAGCCTTTGAACCGAAACTTGTGGAAGGGAAAGCAATTAGGCTTCACCCATTGGTAACGACAGCGTTTAATGCGGACTTCGACGGCGACCAAATGCCCGTGCATGTACCGCTATCGGAAGAAGCTCAAGCTGAAGCAAGACTTTTAATGCTTGCCAGCAAGAATATCCTTCTTCCACGTGACGGTAAACCGGTTGTTACCCCATCCCAAGACATGATTCTCGGAAACTACTATTTAACCATTGAACGGTCTTTTCCCGACAAAGAAGGAAGAACTTTTAAGGATATCGCCGAAGTAGAAACGGCTTATGAAAACGAGGAAATTACCTTACAAACGAGAATCGTATTACCTGCTAAAGCGCTTGGACGTCCGTTTGCTTGGTTGAATCCAAATGACGAAAACTACGAAAAGAACCTTGAACATACCGAAAAAGTCATGCGCATGTATATCGTAACCACATATGGAAAGATTATTTTCAATACGGTATTCCCAAAATCTTTCCCATATGTCAACGAAGCAACACAAGAAAATTTAACCAAAGCAACACCGTTAAAGTTTTTTATCGACCCACATGACTTGAAAAACGGTAACTCCATTCAGCAAATCATTGCTAAAATGCCGTTAAACGAACCATTCAAGAAACGGTTCTTGAGTTCAATTATTTCGGAAATCTTCCGGAAAGAAAAATTGGCCGAAACCTCGAGGGCTCTAGACCAAATGAAAGACTTAGGCTTTAAGTATTCGACGGTGGCAGGTATTACCATTTCCGCTTTTGACGTCGATGTTCTTGCCGACAAACAAGAAATCATCAAAAAGGCCGAAGACAACGTTAAACGTTACAATTCCATGTTCAGAAGAGGTTTGACAACCGACCAAGAACGTAAGCGTAATGTTTTACAAGAATGGACCAATGCTCGGAACGAAATCGAAAAAGCAATCAAGAGGGTCATGTCCGAAAACGCTACAACCAATGACATCTTTATGATGGCCGATTCCGGTGCGCGTGGTTCCGCTTCGAACTTTACGCAGCTTGCGGGAATGCGGGGGCTAATGGCTAAACCTAATGGGGAACCGATGGAAATTCCAATTAAATCATCCTTTCGGGAAGGTATGTCGATGTCGGAATTCTTCATTTCCACCCACGGCGGACGGAAAGGTTCAACCGATACCGCATTGAAAACAGCCGAAGCAGGTTACTTAACCCGTCGGTTGGTTGACGTAAGCCAAGACGTAACCGTAACTATCGATGATTGCCATACCGATAAAGGCATGGTGGTTGAGGATTTCGTTTCTTTAGACGGTACGGTTGTGGAAAAATTGTATGAACGTATTGTCGGTCGTTTCACATCCAAACCGGTTTATGGCAAAAACCGTGAACTGATTATTGACCGAAATCAATTTATTTCGGAGGAGATTGCGGAAAAGATTGTTAATGCCGGAATCAAACAAGTGGAAATCAGAACTGTCTTGACATGTGACGCTCACAACGGTGTTTGCGTTAAATGTTATGGATCCGATTTATCGACTGGTGAGATTGTCGAACGCGGCGAAGTTGTCGGTATTGTGGCTGCCCAATCAATCGGTGAACCTGGTACCCAATTAACGATGAGAACATTCCACTCCGGTGGGGTTGCAGGTGATGATATCGTTCAAGGTTTCCCTCGAATCAAGCTCTTATTCTTGGCTCCTAAAGACCCTAAGTTTACCGAACTAATTTCGGAAGTCAACGGTCGCGTTAAGGAAATCAATCCCAAACCGGACAATCGTTTCCAAGTAATCATTGAAAGCCCAATTGAAGGCAATAGCAAAGAATACTTAACCGACAGTGGAAAAAAACCGGAACTTAAAGTGGGACAAGAAATCAAAGCCGGTGATTTAATCACCGCTGATAGCGAACTTGTTCACGTTCTTCAACTACTTAGAGTAACCAATGTACCTAATGTTGAACGCTATATTTTGAAAGAGGTTCAAAAGGTATATCGTTCTCAAGGGGTTCTTATCTCGGATAAACACATTGAAATCATTATTCATCAAATGTTACAAAAAGTTATGGTGTTGGACGAAGGAGATACTGACCTATTGCCAGGTTCTTTAATCTCGAAACCGAAAGCATATCAAGCAATCAAAGAGATGCTTGATCAAGGCAAACGACTTCCGGTCTTGAAACCGGTTCTGCTTTCCATCACTCAAGCATCACTCAAATCTGATTCCTTCCTCTCTGCTGCATCCTTCCAAGAAACAACTAGAGTCTTAACTGCTACGGCCATTCGTGGTAAGATTGACACTCTTGACGGTCTCAAGGAAAATATCATTATTGGTGGTTTAATTCCGGCAGGAACGGGGCTAGTGGAAAAGGAAAATATTGACATTGAAAGCACAACTGACGAAATGCATGAAATTAAACCGTAAAACCAAGGCTATCTCTACGTGAGATAGCTTTTTGTTTTATATTTATCAAAATCAAAAAATATTACTATCTAATTAAAATTTTAGTAATTTTTCTTTTCCTGTGTTATAATTATTATATCTAAGGGAAAAGTTCCCCTATAGTTTAGGGAAAAAGGAGGTGCCTATGTTCGCTAAGGTGTTTGTTGATATTTCCAGCAGCAATACTGATCATCAATATGAATATATTGTTCCCCAACATCTCATTCCTCTTGCCCAGGTTGGCGTAAGAGTAAAGGTTCCATTTGGCGATTCCAATCGTTTAATATTAGGTTATGTTTGGGAGTTGAACGAAGAATCACAATTTCAAGGCGAAATAAAAGAAATCGTCGATATATTGGATTTAAATCCTGTGATTTCCCCAGAACTTTTCCAACTGGCCGATTACGTCAAAAAAGATACCTTATCGCCAATGGTAAGAATCCTTAATTTGATGATTCCACGTTTCATGCGTTTAAAAACGCATAAATACTTGCTTGCCAAAAACCTATTAGATATAGATGCCAATATTGCCAGCCTTTTTGGCGGAAGCACTAGGATTAAGTGGACCTCTATCCTTCCAAATCAAAGCGCCATTATGCGGGAAATCAAAGCAGGTAATTTGGAAGTGGTTTATGATGCCAATGCCATGGGTGGCGCTAGAACCGTCAAGACTTTTGAAATCAATGAAAACAATTATCACGATAATATTGAATATTTTAAAAATCCCGCGGAAATTGATTTGTTAAATTTTCTACATAGAGAAAGAGAAGCATTAAGTATTGACGAAATTGTCGAACGCTTTGGCGTTACTAGGTACGCCATCAATCGTTTGGTAAAAGAGGGTTATTTAATTGAAAAAACAAAACAAGTCTCCCGAATAAAAAATCGCACCATTGAAGGAATTCGTTTATACAATCTCAGTCCGGAAGACCGACTTAATCATGAAGAAAAAGTCAATCGGATTTTTTCCGAACCGCAAAGAGTATTATGGATTCCTCATAATCGCCAAGAGGAAGACACAATGTTGGCCTTGATGGTGGAAAAAACGCAACGAGCAGGCAAAAACCTGATTGTTGTCTGCCCGGATATTCTTTCCAGTTATCAAATCAGTTCCTTTTTAACCAAAGTGACGGGACTGGAAGTTGCTTGTTTAAACAGCGATAGAAGTGATGCAGAAATGTATGATTATTACCAGATGATTGTTGAAGACAATTATTCGGTAATTGTCACGACATCGCTTTCCGCTCTGTTCCCTTTCCAAAATGTTGGCTTGGTTGTAATGATGAATAGCGATAGTTTGTTATACAGAAACGAACAAAGCCCGCGTTTTCTTTTAACCAAAGTCATGAGAGAACGGGCAAATATTTGGCAAGTGCCAATTGTTTACCATTCAATCGTTCCGACCGTGGAGATGTATGCGGAAGCATTGGTTAAACAGTTCTTATTATTGGAAAAAAGAAACGGTTACGATGATTTACCGATAACAATAGCAGACATGAAAGAAGAACTGCTATCGGGTCATAAGTCACCGCTTTCCCGCGCCTTAATTCAATCCTTAAAAGCACATATTACAACAAACAAATGCGCCCTGTTAATTCTAAATAACAGAGGTTACAGCCAGTTTATCATGTGTCGCGAATGTGGGAAAACTATTGATTGTGACCGTTGCGCCTTTCCGATGCGTTATCATAAGGACCCAAATACGCTTATTTGTCCATTATGCAATAAACACTATGTCTTTACCCAAAGTTGCCCTAACTGCGGCAGCAAGTATATCCGTCATGTTGGTCTAGGAATGGAAAAAATGCAAGAAGCAATTTTGGATGTGTTGCCTAATGCCCGAATTTCCCTTTTGGAAGGATCCGCTTACGAGGATTACGAAACAATTATGGATAAAATCCATAATCAGGATGTGGATATCATTATTACCACGGACTTATTTTCGCGCTCATTGAATCATCGGAATATCACGCTTGTTGCGATAGTCTTAATAGATTTAATTGCCAAAGCACAACGCTTTGATGCCCACTATCAAGCTTATACGATGATGGAACATGCTAAATTGCAACTTACTTCCCCGGGAAGCGAACTAATCGTTCAAACCTATGATAAAGCGATGCCGTTTTTGGTTCAAGCCGTCATCGGAGATTATCAAACCTTCTTTAACGAAGAATTAAAGAAACGGGAAGCTTTAAAGGTTGAACCAATTTATAAAATCAATCGGATTTTGGTTAAGGGGCCGTTCCAACAAATCTTTCAAATGGCTCATACAATAAAGCGAACGATACAACAGTCGATTCGGGGGCCGATTATAGTCATTGGTCCATCATACAACAAACGCGAACAAGCGGTGCAATTGATTATCAAACACCAAAGCAAAGCCATGCAAGCTTTGTATGAAAGGATTTACCGTACATGGCAGGATGAACGGTTTACGATTATTTTTGATAAATATCCAAAATATATAGTTTAAGAGGTTGAAATGAAAGTAGTATTTATGGGGACACCACCATTCAGTGTTCCGATTCTTGAAGCATTATCCCAAAAATATCAAGTTGTTTTAGTAGTAACCCAACCGGATAAACCGGTAGGTCGAAAAAGAGTTTTAACCCCTCCGCCGGTAAAAGTATTTGCCCAAGAAAACAATTTACCGGTTGTGCAACCGGAAAAGGTAAAAGAAATTACCCAATTGGTTAAAGATTTAGCACCGGATTTGATTGTGACAGCAGCTTATGGACAGTTTATTCCGGAAGCGATTTTAAAGGTTCCCCGCCATAGGGCTATTAATGTTCACGCCTCTTTGCTCCCCAAATATCGTGGCGGTTCCCCGATTCAACATGCGTTAATTAATGGCGATAAAGTAACTGGCATTACTATCATGTACATGGAAAAAGCGATGGATTCAGGAGATATTCTTGCCCAAAGGGAACTTTTCGTCGATGACGCTGATACCAGCGGCACGCTTTTTGCTAAACTCAGCATCCTCGGGCGTGATTTACTTATGGAAACAATTCCTTTATTAATTGAAGGTAAGATTAAACCCGTTCCTCAGAACCCCAGCGAAGTAAGCTTTGCTTACAATTTAACACCAAGCGACGAAGAACTGGATTTAACCAAAGGAGCACGGGATGTCTATAACCGTTATCGGGCTTTAATGCCTGAACCGGTACCTTTTTTGGTATTAAAGGAACAAAAGATTAAAATCCATAAAATGAGGATTAGCAGTCTTACGCCCAAAAATCAATACGGGGAAATTACCCATGTAGGCAAAGATTACTTTACCATTTCCTGTGGGAATAATTCGGCGATTGATATTTTGGAACTCCAACTCCCGGGAGGAAAAGTCATAACCGCGCGGGATTTTATCAATGGCAAATTGAAAAATTTTCGATAAAGGAAGGAATAAAATGAAACCTAAACTATACTATTCCCGCGAAGAAATGCTTCGCATCAACGTCCAAACGCTTTTGGAAAGAGGAGTAACCGTCGAAGAGATAGCGGATGTTGCCTTCCGACAACAAAGTAAATACAATAATAACGTGGAATTAAAAATGTGTTTGGAAAGCGTGGAAAAAATATTATCCCTACGCGATATTTTCCATCTTTTGCAACTCGGAGCCGAAATTGACAGGCTTGCAGAAGAAGGGAAACTTCAAGGACCGATTCAACACATTATACGCCATGATTTAGGCGTATTTGGTGTCGATGAAATCTTCGGTATTGATATTGCCAGACTTTACGGTGCCATCGGGCAAACCAACTTTGGCGATATTGACGTCAACAAACACGGGATTGTCGAAAGACTCAACCAAGAAGGAAAAACCGGAAACGGCCGTTGTCACACCTTTTTGGATGATATCGTGGGGGGGATTGCGGCGGCGGCTTCTACAAGGGTTGCCCAAATCTTAAGCGAAAACGAAGCTGCGATTGATCCGAATGTAGAAAAGATTAGGTTTGATATTTAGTATGGAAAGCATTAAAAATATTTATTTAATTGGACGCGGTCCATCCAGTTCCCACACGATGGGACCCGAAAAAGCGAGTAAAAGATTTTTAGCCAAAAACCCTCAAGCCACTCATTTTAAAGTTGAACTATATGGTTCGTTCGCCTTAACGGGAAAAGGCCATATGACGGACAAGATAATAAGGGAAGTTTTAGGCGAAAATACGGAAATCGCCTTTTTGCCTTTGGTCGAATCAAGCTATCACCCCAACTGCATGAAGTTTTTTGCTTATTTGGGCAATGAATTAATCGATGAGTGGAAAGTATATAGTGTAGGCGGTGGGGAGTTAAAAGAAGAAGGGGAAGAACGGAAAGGTTACAAAAATCCGGTTTTTCCCCACCATTTTATGGAAGACATATTGGCATATTGCAAACAAGAACATATAAGTCTTGTTGAGTATGTTGACCGGTTTGAAGCTCCTGATTTAAACGCTTATTTGGAAACCGTGTTAAATGCCATGGATGATGCCATCAAACGCGGTATTGCAACTGAAGGGGTTTTGCCTGGTCGCCTTAAGATAAAACGAAAAGCAAAGACCTTTTATGAGAAGTATTTGGAAAACCATCGTTTTCCAACTATTTTATATGCTTATTCATTGGCTACCTCCGAAGAAAATGCTTCCAGTGGCATCATAGTTACAGCACCAACCTGTGGATCTTGCGGGGTGCTTCCTTCAGTTTTGTTGGGAATGCACCATCATCACCATTCTCCAAGGGAAAGTTTAATCAAAGCCTTGAAAATTGCCGGTTTAATAGGAAACTTGGTAAAACATAATGCCTCGATTTCCGGAGCGGAAGTAGGCTGTCAAGGCGAAGTTGGAGTGGCTTGCAGTATGGCTGCAGCCGCCGCTGCTTACCTCAAAGGAGGAAACAATAGTGTGATTGAGTATGCGGCAGAGATTGCTCTGGAACACCACTTGGGAATGACTTGTGACCCAATCGACGGAATGGTCCAAATCCCTTGCATTGAACGTAATGCTTTGTCGGCTCAATATGCAATTAATGCTTCCGAATATGCTTTAATGACTGACGGAGCACATCATATTACCCTTGATTCGGTTATTGAAGTTATGAAAGAAACCGGCAAGGATATGCATGCCAAATATCGCGAAACTTCTTTAGGAGGATTAGCGACGGTAAAAAGAACAAAAGAACCACCGAAGGAATGATGGTATGAATAGAGAAACAAATCGGCCTGAACCCACAATTGAAGTTGGCCAACATTTTAAAGTAAAGTTTGTGGATTTAACCCATACGGGACAAGGAGTCGCCAAAATATCCGGAAAAAACTCAAAAGGTGTTGAGTATCAAAATTTCCCGGTTTTTGTCCCTTTGGCAACCATTGGTGATCAAGGAATGATAGAACTGACCCAAATCAAAAAAGATTATGCTATTGGAAAATTTGTAAAACTATTTCCAGATAAAAAATCAAAAGATCATGTCCCGATTAGATGCAAACATTATCCGGATTGTGGCGGATGCAACATCATGCATTTATCTTATCAAGCCCAATGCGACTTTAAGACCCAAATGGTAAAACGTACCCTCGAAAGAATCGGAAAAATAACCGATGTTGAAGTAAAACCAATTATCGGAATGGAAAATCCTTGGTACTATCGCAACAAAGTCCAAGTGCCTTTTGGGGAAAGAAGGTTTAAAACCTTTGGCGGTTTTTACCGTTTAAATACTCATGAAATAATTCCCCTTGAGGAATGCCATATTCAGTCAACAGAAATGACTGAAATCATTAAGTTCATAAAGAACCTTTTCAATGAGTTCAAAATCAAAGGATATGACGAAAAAAAACACCGAGGAGAAATTCGCCATGTATTGATTCGGGAAAGTAGTAAAACCAAAGAAATCATGGTTGTGTTGGTTTGTTTAAGTGATATAAAGGACAAGCTTAATGGTTTGATTGGAAAATTGATTAGACGTCACCCCCGTATTTCCTCCATTTATCTTAATATAAATAAGGATAGGACCAATGAGGTTTTAGGCGAAGAAACCCTTTTACTTTTTGGAAAAGAAGCGATAGAGGATGAATTGTTGCGAATACAATTCAACATTAGTCCAAAGTCTTTTTTCCAAGTCAATCCTGTCCAAACCGAGGTGCTTTACTCCAAAGTATTGGATTTCGGTAAATTTACTAAAAATGATAATGTAATTGATGCTTATTGTGGAATCGGAACGATTAGTTTAGTTGTTGCCCCACATGTAAAACACGTTTACGGTGTTGAGGTTGTAGAAGATGCGATTAAAGATGCCAAAGGAAATGCTTCGCATAACCAAATCACCAATGTCACTTTTGTTTGTAACGAAGCTGAAAAACAGATTGGGCTGTGGCATCAAGAAGGCATTAAAGCTGATGCAATAATTGTGGATCCGCCCCGAAAAGGCTGTGACATAAAACTTTTGGAAACGATTGTAGAAATGAAAATATCGAAATTGATTTATGTTTCTTGTGATCCTGCAACCCTTGCCAGAGACTTAAAGTATCTTATAAATCATGGTTTTGCCATTGAAGAGGTACAACCGGTTGATATGTTTCCTCAAACTTTCCATGTTGAGTGCGTAGTATTGATGTCAAGGGTGATAGATTGAGTGTGTGAAAACCCTTATATATCAAGGCTTTTCGCACATATGGGCATGAAACCCATTAAGAGAAAATATTAAATTATCGCTTCGCGGAAACAAGTCCATAAAGGCAGTATTTGATAGTCAAGTGGTCAGGTTAGATGTCATAGCCCCACGAGTGGTCGGGTTAG
>DUPC01000051.1 GCA_012838545.1 Acholeplasmataceae bacterium | reverse complement strand
CATACCAAAATATAGGTTCTTATTTAAACGCCATCATTTAATTTCTGCTTACAACACATTCATAATAGTTACTAACATAATACTTATTACAGTATTATTTTGTTGCATTTCATATTACAATTCACCATCACCTTTCAAAAAGGTGATTTTTTATTAATAATGAGGGGGTTTATTTTTAAAAATGGTATAATGTTACTGTTATCTATTAAATGAAAGGAAGTAAAAAATATGAAACTTGACGGATTTGGTCTATTTGTCAAAGATATGGCGAAAATGCTTACCTTTTATCGCGATGTTTTGGGTTTTGAAATCAAAGAAGATTTGGATACTTCCAATGTTTACCTTGTCAAAGACGGAACCCTCTTTATGCTTTACGGACGAAAAGATTTTGAAAAAATGATAAATCGCAAACTCGAATACACAAAGCTATACAATGGTCATTTTGAAATAGCTTTCTATGTTGATACCTTTGAGGAAGTCGATCAAAAATTTGAAGAAGTGGTAGCCAAAGGAGCAACCCCGATTTTAGCCCCGGAAACCGAACCTTGGGGACAAAGAACGTGCTATATAGCGGATCCGGAAGGAAACTTAATTGAAATCGGTTCCTTCAATAAACCGTTTAACCGTTAATCGATTAAATTTAACTAGACAGGAAGTATATATATTATGAAAGAAAAGTTGTTGCAATTTTTTAATTATTTCTTCGGAAAAGGGGATGTAGAAGAATTCCGTTATTTTGGTTTAGCTCATCTTTTTCCCATTATCATTTTAGGTGTGATTTTATTCTTGATAATTAAGTATCGCGACCAATTGGCTCAATCCAAACGGGAAGAAAAAAACCGGATAATTATGTCGGTAATTATGATAGTTGCAGAGATGAGTTATTTTTGGCGCCTGCTGCATTCCGCTCTTGATGCCAATGTCTATGAACACTTGCCAATTACCATTTGCGGGATTGCCAATGTCATTTGTGCATATATGTTATTGACTAAAAGCAAAACCTGTTTTGACATTGTTTACTTTTTGGTTCTTGGCACAAGCATCAATGCCATCCTCACACCTGCCGTTTTGACGTATTGTGGTCCAACGAGATTTCGTTATTATCAATATTGGACGGAACATATGATGCTCTTTATTTCCGTGTTCTATATGATGTTTGTTCACAAAATGCGGCCGACTTGGAAAAGTTACATTCCGTCCGTTTCGGTTTTGGTTTCGATTGGTTTGCTTGCGGTATTTACCAATTGGCTCCTTGGCAGCGGTTATTCGCAAGGCAATCAATTCGTAACCGCAAACTACCTCTTCATCAACACGGTTGAGGATGGTTTCTCCATTGCTAACTTTTTACCGAGCAATTTATTTTTAAAATGGTTATGCATTATCGGTATTGTTTCCATATTGTATTTGCTGCCTTATATCCCTTGGATTATCATTGATAACAAAAAGAAAAAGCAAGCAAATGTCGCACCGGCAACAATTTAAAAACTTTATGTCGAAACAAAAAATAATATTTTAGTTGTTAAGTTAGCCAAAATTTGCTATAATGATATTATTAAGGAAGAATTCCCAGAAAGAGGTGTTAAATGAAAATTATTAAACATTTTTTAATTCCCAAACACAAAGTAATTTATGTGTATGATGATTATACCGTCCAAGAAGCATTGGAAAAAATAAAACCAATTCGTTTTTCCGCTATCCCAATCCTTGACCGGAAAGGGCATTATGTGGGCACTTTATCGGAAGGCGATTTATTGTGGTTTATCCAAAGGAAAGGATTTACCGCTTTTGAAGATGTCAAAATCAGCGAAGTGCCAAGACATCGCGATAATGAGCCTTTGGATGTCAAAGCCAATAGCGAAATTCTGCTTTCTAAAGCAATTGACGAAAACTTTATTCCGATAATAGATGAACATCAACTGTTTGTCGGTATCATTACCCGGAAAGAGATTCTTAATTATTACTTTGAACGCAAGTTTATCATTTTATAATCCTAAAGCTACCCCTCCCTTTGGAGGGTTTTTTATTTAAATTAAACTTTCAGATTTTTGTTAATGAGAAAAAATAGGACCAACCATATTGAATAAAACATTAACCCCACGCCTATTTAACGCTTCCAACGTAAAAACAAATATCCAAAAGTATTAAAAATTAATATATTACGCAATAAACCAATAATTCTTTGTTATAATACTTTTAAAGATAAGGAGAATTTTAGTTATGTTACAAGAACCTATTCTGCTAACATATCGGAGGCCAAGCAACTCAATATTTTTACGCAATAAAAAGTATTTTGCCTATTTCACGAACGAAATTAACGGTAAACTTATGGTTTATACCAGCACCGAGAAAAAAACGATTGACGGACCGTTCTTTTTGGAAGATTTTTATTATCCGGAAGACGATTCGAATAGCGACATATTAATTCCTTCCGATTTAACAATAGAAAACTTCCAACAATTCGTCGCTTTTTATGATCAATATTGGCTTGAACAATTGGAAGAACAAGCTTACTATTGCCACCTTGCCAGAGAAGCTGTCCTTAATGGCAACTTGAAAACCGTAATAAATATATTTTCCGAAAAACTGGATGTTTACCGCGAATACTATTACGACCCCCAAGTGCGGCCATTGAGCATTTTGGGTTACTTTATTGATTATTTTTTCAACAACGATATGGAACCCCAAAAAGTCTTAGCTTCAACCATCATTCTTTTACGGGAACTTGAGATTGATCCGAACGAAACATTTTTGGAACCCGACACCAAAATCTTGGAAAGCATTTGTCGCTTGTATTTGAGCGGACTTTGGGCTCAAGACGACGGAATGGTAGCCTTTATGCTTGGCGCCCTGATTTCGGAAGGGGCAGATTACCAAGTATATTATGATGGAAAGCATTTTGTTCAATGGGTTTATGATAGTTTAAACCAAGAAGCTTTGAAAATTATTGATGACTTGACGCCAGAATTTAAGTTATCTTACGCTGAATTCGATTTGGAGTTTACGAAAATTAAATTTATCATTTCTAACCCTTATTTGGAAGATGATTACTATTATTCATCGGAAAAAGCCAAGGATTTTCTTGAAGCCTTCAAAACCGCTCTGCCGGGTTCCTTTGAACAGGTTTTTACACGCGATTTCGGCATGGGAAATGTAACTTTTTATGCAGATAAAGAATATGAGGAATGGATCGAAGTCATCAAAGAATTCGGCAGATGCAATTTGCTTTCAGGGGATAAAGAGTGTGAAGAGTTGGTTTTTGCCATCCAAAACGGTTACCATAACAAAATTAGAAACCTTTTGACCAAAAACCGCGACTTATTGTTCCGCAAGCACAAAGATGAAAACGCCATAGTATATGCTTTATCGACCATGAGAACTCAGGATAAAAGAATTCCTAAGGTTTTAAATATACTTAAAGAACATGGTTTTGACTTTGACCAGAAAGATTGCTTTAATCAACCGATTGCGATAAGCGCTGCGCTTGATGGCAAATATTCTTTGGTGGGTCATTTGCTTGACTTGGGCATTGATTATCAGGAATCCAGTGACAGTTGGACTTTGCTTGAGGCACTGGGGATAAAAGAAAAATTTGATTTATTTTTACGGGTTTATCGCTTGATAAATCCCGACCTAAATCAACCTTTCCATAGCGGACGCACGATTCTCCATTCGATTTGTATAGGGAATAATTTTCAAGCTATTCAGTTCTTGCTTGATGAAGGGTATGATCCGAATATCGTTGATGAGGCCGGCGCTACGCCGCTGATGGTTTCGTTGATGACCGAAAGGACCAATTACCAAGCAATCGAGACGCTTCTAAAATCCGGGAAAGTCGATTTAGATTATCCGCATTTCGAATCAAGGGAAAATTATCTTCATCTTGCAGTACGCACCGGAAAACCGTATCGTGTTCAACTGGTTTTGAATTACTTTCAAGATGTCAACGCCAAAAATGCTTCCGGCGACCAACCGCTCGATTTGCTTGCGAATCTAGTGGAAAATTTAGAACATAAAGAGGAAGAATTGCGCAACGAAATTCATAACAATATTTATGAAATATATTGGATGTTAAAAGAACGAGGTGCGACTTTTGCCTTCCAAACCAAACAAAAAAAGGTCAAAAAAGCCTTGAATGATTTTGAATTTTCTCGTCCCAAAGCAAAAGAAAGAATTTTCTCCATTGTGGAAGTACTGATGGACGGTATGGAAAAGCCGGTAAAATTCGAAGTAGAGGAAGGAATGGAGTTAAATATCGGCGATTGGGTCAGAGTACCTTTTTTCAATAACGGCGAAAGAAACGGTATCGTTATTACTGAGGTTAGATCGTTAACCAGAGCGGATTTAAACATGCGTTTAAATCGCTTAAAAAAAGTCATTGCCAAGCTTGACGATTTCACCCCAAAACAAGGAGGATAATATGGCTGAAATAAAAACCAAACAACACGAAGGCGATGTTTATTCATTTATTGAAGAGTTCGTTGATATGGATTCCAAAAAGCAAGATAGTCATGAGTTGAAAAAAACATGAGCGAAGTCTCGGGATATCCACCGAAAATGTGGGGAGCTTCGATGATTGGTTTCGGTTGTTATCACTATAAATCAACGCGCAGCACTCAGGAGGGCGATTGGTTTTTAATTGGTTTTTCCCCCCGCAAAAACGCAATATCGCTTTATGTTTTCACAGGTATTCCCGAACATGAATACTTGTTAAAGGATTTGGGTAAATTTACTATGGGAAAAGCTTGCATTTACGTTAAGAAATTATCGGATATCAATCTTGAAGTTTTAAAGCAAATAATGACGGCAACTATCGCCTATTTGCAAGAAAAATACGGTTGATTTTTGAAAAATAAAAAAAACACGAAAAATATCATGGTTCTTGAAACTATTGGGTGTTCTTGTTGGTCGAACAATGAAAATATCATGTTCTTAAACCACGAAATCACCTAATGAATTCAAGAACTTTTTTTATAAAAAGTTAATTTTTCTAATTAAAAAGTATAATAAATGAAAAAAATAAAAAATTTGTAATAATAATTTACATAATTTTTACAATAACTTTACAATAACTTTACTATAGAAGGTTGAATGTAATTATCTTTTATGTTATAATAAAAATGTAAGCGATTTTAAAAAGGAGTATGTATGAAAAAAATTAAAAAATCTGTTTTTGTTTTGTTGTTTGTTTTTTTTGTTTTTGCTTTGAGCGCTTGTGGTAAGACTCACCAAGTAAGCAAAAATTGGATAGTGGATGCTGAATACCATTGGCATACATGTTCTGATTGTGATGAGATATTTGATAAAGGCGCTCACGATATGCAGTTTGTTGATTCAAAGGAAGTGAGTTGTGTCGAAGACGGTTATGAAACTTATAAATGTTCGGTCTGTGGATATATGAAAAAAGATACAACACCGGCTACAGGACACTCTCTTGAGAAACATAATGCTGTCAGTGGCGACTGCGTAACAGATGGTTCGTCTGAGTATTATTCATGTAATAAATGTGGCAAGTTCTTTTCTGATGTCGAAGGGGAACATGAAATATCCGAAAACAGTTGGATTATTCCTTGCACAGGACACACCGTGACGCATGTTGAAGGCAAAGCAGCTACTAAAACTGAAGCTGGTTTAAAAGAACATTATTACTGTGAAGTATGTAAAAAATATTATGCAGATGCTGAAGGTACGAACGAAATTACCGATGGCGTTCATATCAACCAACTTGTTTCTAGTGTGGCGGAAGCCAAGACAATGCCTGTTGGTTCACAGTTAATCGTAAGGGGTGTTGTTGCGGGCGTAACGACAACTCGGTCATCAATAAACATTGTTAATGCCATTACATTTAAAGATGAGTTCAGCAATGTTTCTATGGCATTAAGTGGTGGAAAAAGTGGTGCCTCAGCTTTAGCTACTGCAATGGGTACCTCTTCCAATATTCTTATGCCATTTGAAAAAGGAACCATTTTAGAAATTCCTGTCACGGTTACCAAAACTAACCTTGATTATGCCTGTGGAAGTGCCGGTATTATTTATTTATTATATTCCGATGGTGAAGAAGAACTTATTTCTTATGTAAAGGGCGAAGGAAATTATCAATATGATTTAAATGCGGAAGATGTGGTAGACATATCAACCCAAGAAGATTTCTTTAAATTTTTAGGTTTATTAAATGGCAGTAACGTTTATGGTTCAGAAGGCTTTGAATATAATTATGAAGTAGCTGGTGCCAATGCCTATAAATTAGTCAGAATGACTAATTTACGGTGTATTTTAGGAAGTACCTCTTCGTATGATGAAACGCAAAAACATTCGTGGAGACCATGTTTTTCTGAATCATGTACCACATGGGCTTCGACTACAATTAGTAATTCTGCCAATGCCACCAATCATATAGGTGCTCGCCAATCCTTCTATCCGACATTCTATAACTATAATACTTATGTGAATACCGGTATGACATTCTCTGAATTACTATTTGGAGATACAAGCGATGTTGAAGCAAGACAATGGAAAAATCATCTTGTTTATGAGGGAACCGTTTATGCGATGTTCATTGGGGGTTCGGATTACTATGCTCAATTTGTTATTTTAGATACAGATTGGGTAATTCCACCGGTTGAATAGGAGGAATATAATGAATAAAAAAATTATTTGGTTATTTACTGTAATTGTAATATTAACTTTAGCAGGATGTAGGAATAAAATTGAATACATTGATGATGAGCATGTTTTTGGGGAATGGATTGATGAAGTAAAAAAGACTTGTCATAGCGATGGTATTTTAGGGCATTATCATTGTTCTCATTGTGACAAATATTTTGATGAATTTTTCAATGAATTACCATCAATTGAGGATAAAACCACGGGACATAATTTAGTTTTTAATAGAGAAATTCCCGCAACCGGTTGGTCGCTTGGTTCAAAAGCCTATTATGAATGTTCAAGATGCGGTAATATATATGCTGATGAAAACGGAACAATTGAAATTGACAAAACGGATCTAACAATACCTCTAAAGGTGGTTTCGATTCAGGAAATTATAGAATGTCCTGATTATCAAGCGGTTGTTATTTTAAGGGCAGTTGTAGTTGGTGCTACATCAAATAGCGATGGTGGTTATACTTATTATATTCTAAAAGACTTAGAGTCTAATGATACTTTATGCTTAAGGAGTTGTCGCGAAGGAGATATTCCTAATCAGGAAGCAACTAGTTGCATAAAAGGTTATTCATATGCCCCTAATATGGTGTTCCCACTAGGATCAATAGTTGAAATTCCTGTCTCTTACCAAATCAATCGTGGTAAGGGTGGAGAAACTAATAAAGGTTTTTTAATCTGGCGGGGAGATGATTACGAAGATGCTATCGGATATGGTTACATGCTTGAATGGAAAAACAAATATATTGTTGACTATACCGATGATTATGCAGTCAATCATGACGAAGTTACTGTCAATATTTCATCCCAAACTGATTTAGCCAATTTTCTTGTTAAAAAGGGAGGATTCCAAAACTATACAGTTTGTTTTGAAGGAACGGAAGAAAACCCATTAAGATTTGTTACCGGTGTTGTTAAGGAAGAAGCTAAAGGCGATATTAATCGCGAGTATTTATACTTTTATTATGGCGATACTACTTCTTTAGATGATATTAGAATAAATGGAACATTCCCGGTTTTTTCTAATTTTGGCAATACCTTTAATATGATTTCACCGCTTAGTTGTATATTAGCTGGTCAAACTCAGTTTGAACAACCAGACTTCTCCAAACCTTATGAATTTGTGGGAAAAATATATGCAACATGTGTTGGCGGAAACAGCACTTTCTATCACTTTGTTGTCCTCAGCGAAGATGATATTATCAATGAAGGAAATAACGGAAGTCATGAAGTAATCGGTTCAAAGATCGCTAAAAACACATTCTTTAAATATATGGAAGAATTTGCAGCAACTTTAGGTATTGATGTTCATGGTGATATCACTACAGCTGTTGGTACGACAAATATTATTACTACATCTGATTTATGTCGCATTGGAATTAAAGGAGTTCATACGGAATTATTACAAGATATTTGGAATGATTTGACATATACCGGCCAAATAATTGATAGTAACGGTGTGGCGCGGAAAACTACGGTTAAAAACGTCGTCTTAAATGGCGATGACTGTAAAAAATATATCACTCCGTACTATACAATAGTTGGTTCCAAGGGTGGCAGCTTAAACTATGAAAACGAATATCGCAGTTTCATTAGAAACCTAATTATGGTTGTCGAAGGTCCTGATAATACGTATATTGTTGGTGCGGTCGCTAACCAATCGGAAGATGCATCTACCCGAACTTATCCAAGTATGAAAGCTTTATTTGATTTATTAGTGGCAAAATACTATGGACAAGATACCACAGAAATTGAAAAAAATATTATTAGTATGGCTTGTGCGGGTGTAATTATTCCTAAAGAAAATTGCGAACCGGATGGATATGATTGGTTCTCACCAAATAGCAAATATGTGAATTATACTAAAAACGCCGAACAAACCATTACAACAGCTTCCTGTTGGAAAACTTTTACTGCCTGTACAGCTTTATCGTATATTTCGGAAGAAGATCTCCAAAAACTGATTTATGTTGGTTCAACCGAGCTTAACAGCATAGCGAGTACACCTACTTTCTATGGTGACGAATGGATTACCTTTGAAGCCGCCTTGCATTTTATGATGTTACCGTCTAGCAATGTTGCTCCAAATGTTATTGCGCGTGCTGTGGGCGAAATGATGTTAAGACAATTTTTAGAAGATCGAGGGGTATAGGTTAAATAATATAGGAGTTTCGGGAAATATTTAACCTAAAAAAGGATCAAACTTCACAATCTATCGATTATATTTAGATTTTAAAATGGTTTTTGAAATTAGATTGTGGTTTTGTGGTCACTTGACTAATTAAATGAAAAGGCTGCTTATGGGAGTGTTTCCTCCATTTGCAGCCTTTTTTTATTGATGTAACGGTTTTTCTCCTTGTTGAAAAAAATTATTGAGCATATCACTATACGAAAAGAGTAAAACGTTATGTTCAGATTATAACATCGATTCAATTGATTTACAAGATTTAGACCTAGAAACAAAAGAAATTTTACTAGTGAAAGCTAGGGAATTAGAGCAGCCGAGTTTCTTGTTTTTTATCAATTATTAAGTCAGTTAGTCAATTGCCCTAATAGCTTCGTTAAAGTTTTATCAATTTGAGGAAATAGTAACCTATTTGTTTAACTTTCTCAGAGAGTCTTTTTTGGATTTCGCAATTATTTTATTCGTTAAAAACAATAATTTCTCAACCTTTAGGAATCAAAATAAAAAAGATGACCCGGAGGTTGAACTAAATATTT